>CANQZR010000169.1 GCA_947628405.1 uncultured Clostridia bacterium | reverse complement strand
AGCCGGAAACGCAGCATGTACCCATTCCGCGGGCAACAACGGCAGCGTGTGAGGTCATACCTCCGCGGACTGTCAGGATACCCTGAGAAGCTTTCATACCTGTGATATCTTCAGGAGATGTTTCCAGACGAACAAGAACGACTTTCTTGCCCTGTGCTTTCCAAGCCTCGGCGTCGTCAGCAGTAAATACGATCTGACCGCAGGCAGCTCCCGGAGAAGCACCCAAGCCCTTTCCTACAGGCGTTGCAGCTTTAAGAGCCTTTGCATCGAACTGTGGGTGGAGCAGTGTATCAAGGTTTCTGGGGTCGATCATAGCAACGGCTTCCTGCTCGGTCCTCATGCCCTCGTCAACGAGGTCACAAGCGATCTTGAGAGCAGCCTGAGCAGTTCTCTTGCCGTTACGGGTCTGGAGCATATAAAGGTGACCGTGTTCAACGGTAAATTCCATATCCTGCATATCTCTGTAGTGATTTTCGAGCTTAGCGCATACCTGCTTGAAGTCCTCAAAAGCCTGAGGGAACTTGGTAGCCATTTCGTCGATCTTCATAGGAGTACGAACGCCGGCAACAACGTCTTCGCCCTGTGCGTTTGTAAGGAATTCGCCCATCAGCTTCTTTTCGCCTGTAGCGGGGTCACGGGTGAACGCAACGCCTGTTCCGCAGTCGTCGCCCATGTTGCCGAATGCCATGGACTGAACGTTAACGGCAGTACCCCAGGAATAAGGGATATCATTGTCGCGGCGGTAAACGTTTGCACGGGGGTTGTCCCATGAACGGAAAACAGCCTTTACTGCGCCCATGAGCTGTTCCTTAGGATCGGAGGGGAAATCGGAACCGATCTTGGACTTGTATTCAGCCTTGAACTGATTTGCAAGCTCTTTCAGGTCATCAGCCGTAAGTTCAACGTCCTGAGTAACGCCTTTCTTGGCTTTCATCTCGTCAATGAGCTGCTCAAAATATTTCTTGCCGACTTCCATAACAACGTCGGAATACATCTGGATGAATCTTCTGTAGCAGTCCCATGCCCAACGGGGGTTATTGGATTTTTCAGCGATAACGTTGACAACGTCCTCGTTAAGACCAAGGTTGAGGATGGTGTCCATCATACCGGGCATAGAAGCTCTTGCACCGGAACGAACTGATACCAACAGCGGATTTTCCTTATCACCGAATTTCTTGCCTGTGATCTGTTCCATCTTTCCGATGTACTCGTTGATCTCAGCGAATATCTCGTCATTGATCTTTCTTCCGTCCTCATAGTACTGTGTGCATGCCTCAGTGGTGATAGTAAAGCCCTGGGGAACTCTTTCCGCGCCGAAAATTTTTGTCATTTCAGCGAGGTTAGCGCCCTTACCGCCGAGGAGTTCTCTCATATCGGCATTACCTTCCGAAAAGAGATAGCAATATTTTTTTGCCATTGGTATTACCTCCAAATTTAAATTTTGTTCTCCGCAGCGCCGAAGGCTAAAACGGCGCATACGGTCATAAACATATTATAGCAGATTTTCTTTCTATTTTCCATACTGATTAGCAGGAAATTTAAGGACTGTTTTTTGTGTATTTTGCACAATTAATATTAAGACCAAAGAAAACGCTGAAATTTGCTTGAAAAACTTTTCAGAATATGGCATAATAAATATGTATTGAAATATCCTGAAGCACAAATTTAATATACAAAATTTAATATTCCGGGAGATATATACTATGAGTAATTCTTATTCCTGCGCCGTTATTCTGGCGGGAGGACAAGGAAAACGCATGAGATCGGAGCTTCCCAAGCCCATGTTTGAAGTTCTTGGCGAACCTATGCTGGAATGGGTAGTGAGCGCCTGCGAAAAAGCGGATATTACCGATCTCTGCATTGTCAAAGGCTACAACGCACAGGTCATTGAAGACTACATAGGCGACCGCTACACTACGGTCCTGCAGCCCCAGAGAATGGGAACGGGTCATGCGGTAATGATGGCGGTCGACTGGCTGAGCGGCGAAGTCCGCGCTGACGGCAATGTACTTATTCTTTGCGGCGACGCGCCGTTCATAGACAGCGGCACTATAACAGCCTCTCTTGAACAGCATATCCGTCAGGGAAATGCGGTGACCATAATCACGGCAGAGGTGGACGATCCCACCGGATACGGACGTATCCTGCGCGGAGAAAACGGAGTTACGGGAATAGTTGAGGACAAGGACGCTACCGCCGAACAGAAAGCCGTCCGCGAAATAAACAGCGGCGCATACTGGTTCAGGACAAAAGATCTTATCGAAGCGCTGGGCGAGATAAAGCCCAACAATTCTCAAGGAGAATATTACCTTACCGATTCGGTGTACATTCTTATAAGCAAGGGCAAACGTGCCGACGCTTATATTTCTCCCGATAAAAAGGTAGTTCTCGGCGCAAACGACCGCAAGGCCCTGCTTATGCTGAACGATACAGCCAGACACGCGGTGATAGACAGGCTTCTTGACGAGGGCGTCGAGTTCCTTTGCACCGACGGAGTTTCAATAGGCAGGAACGTAAAAATAGGCGCAGGAACGAAGATCCTTCAGGGTACTATAATTAAAGGCAGCACCGTTATCGGAAGCGGCTGCGTCATAGGGCCCAACTGCATAATAGAAAACTGCACCGTCGGCAGCGAGGCGGTGCTGAACAGCGTTCAGGCTTATGATTCCACAATAGATGACTGCGCAAATATAGGACCGTTCGTCCGGATCAGACCGGGCTGCCATATCAAGGCAGGAGTAAAGATCGGCGATTTTGTGGAAGTGAAAAATTCCACCATAGGCGAAAGGACCTCAATTTCGCACCTTACATATGTGGGCGACAGCGACGTAGGCGAAAACGTAAATTTCGGCTGCGGCGTTGCAACGGCAAATTACGACGGCGAACACAAGTACCGCACCGTTATCGGCGACAACGCATTCATAGGCTGCAATACAAATCTTGTTGCGCCGGTAAAGATAGGCGCTATGGCTTATACTGCCGCGGGAAGTACGGTCACAAAGGACGTTCCCGACAAAACGCTTGCTATCGAGCGCGGAGAGCTCCGCTTCAAGGAAGGTTTTGCCGAAAGGCGGCTCAAAAACCGGCTTAACAGGAAATGACTTCCGTCAATAACATTAAAGTCAGGTAATAATTAAGAATTTTAATACGCTTATGATTCCGTAATAAAATTCGTGACCATAAAATTTAGTAAAGGGGACTTTTAAAAATGAATCTGCACGGCAAGGATATCAAAATTTTCACAGGAAACTCAAAC
>CANQZR010000168.1 GCA_947628405.1 uncultured Clostridia bacterium | reverse complement strand
GGTCAGGCTCTTATCGAGGGCGTTTATATGAGAGGGATAACTACTGCTGCTATGGCGTGCAGGCTGCCGAACGGAACGATAGATATTGAACAATGGGCTGTACGAAACGGAAAGGACGCTCCATGGTATCGCAGAACGCCTTTTGTCCGCGGCTGCATTAATTTTGCCGCAAGCCTTATAGAGGGCATACGCTGCACTATGAAGTCCGCAGAAAAGCAGATAGATGACGATGAAGAGGACGATGAAGAACTGAGCAAATTCGAGCAGTGGCTTACGGATAAATTCGGAGACAAGCTCGTTAATGTGATAATGATAATTTCCGTAGTGATAGCATTGGCGTTCTCGCTGATAGTTTTCAAGGGCGGACCTATACTTGTTGCCGATCTTATCGAAAAAGCCGGCGCTCCGGAATCGGCACGCCCGATAATAGAGGGATTTGTAAGGCTTTTCCTGCTGGTGGGATATATGTATGTGATATCCTTTATGGGAAGTATAAAAACACTTTTCAAATATCACGGTGCAGAACACAAAACTATCGCCTGCTATGAAGCCATGGAAGATCTTACGGTGGAAAATGTGCGCAGGCATACAAGATTTCACCCACGCTGCGGTACCAGCTTTATACTTATCGTGCTGATAATAAGTATTATTGTAGGCATCTTCCTGCCAAGAGAGAATATGTGGCTGCGCTTCGGAGTGCAGATGCTCTGCCTGATACCGGAAGCCTCTATAGCTTATGAAGTGATAAAGTTAGCCGGACGGTTTGACAATATTTTTACCAAGATAGTTTCGGCTCCCGGATTGTGGCTGCAAAGGATAACCACAAAAGAACCGGACGATAAACAGATAGAAGTTGCCATTGCTGCGCTGAAGCCTTGTCTGCCTAAAGACGGCGAAGAGGATAAGTGGTGATAAATTTGTTTGGGATTTATTGCGGATAACTGTTTACAAACAGTGAAAAATAGTGTATAATAAATTCCTGAGATATTTGTATAAGGAAGATAATTTATGCGTGTTATAACCGGTTCCGCAAGAGGACGGAGACTTAAAACGCTTGACGGTATGGACGTAAGACCTACTGCGGACAGAGTCAAGGAGGCTGTATTTTCAATAATACAGTTCGATATTGAAGACTCAGTTGTGCTGGACCTGTTTTCAGGTTCGGGACAGCTTGGTATAGAAGCTCTTTCAAGAGGCGCAAAAAGCTGCGTTTTTGTTGACAGCAGCAGGGCTGCGCTCGATATCACAAGAGAAAATATTTCTGCGGCAGGTTTCAGGAACAGCTCGGAAACCATAAATTCCGACGGTATAAATTACCTGAGAATGTGCAGGAAAGAATTTGATATAGCGTTTCTTGATCCGCCGTACAGAAAAGGTCTGATAGAACAGGCTCTCCCTCTTCTGGCAGGGCATATGTCCGTCAGAGGGGTGATAGTCTGCGAGCATGAAAAGGGTCTTGTGCTTCCGGAAAGCGCCGGAACAATGACAAAGCACAAGATATATCGCTACGGCAAAACGGAAGTGACCGTTTACAAAACGGCAGCTTCGGAATGATCTGAAAAGGAGAGACGTTTCCGGCAGGAAACTCAATAAAAAAATGAATAAAAGGATCGCTGTATGTCCCGGAAGTTTCGATCCGGTGACGTTCGGACACAGAGACATAATACAAAGAGCGTCGGCGCTTTTTGATAAAGTTATAGTCCTTGTATCGGTAAACGCCCTTAAAAATCCGAGCTTTACCGCTGTTGAAAGGGTAATGCTGATAGAAAAAGTAACTGCCGATCTTGACAATGTGGTAATAGATATATGGGATGGACTTCTTGCCGATTATGTCAAGCAGGTGGGAGCGTGTGCAATTATAAAAGGTTTAAGAGCCGTTACTGACTTTGAATATGAATTTCAGCAGGCTCTTGCAAACAAGATACTTTATGACGGAGCGGAAACGGTCTTTCTTACTACAAGTTCGGAGAATATGTATCTTTCTTCAAGCGTTGTAAAACAGATCGCTTCTTTCGGAGGTGATATAAGTCACTTCGTTCCGGAATGTATCCTTGAGGATATTAGATCAAGGCTTATGAAGAAAAACTGAGGTACTGTATGTTCAGTATCTTTGCAAACGAATAATAGAAAGGATTTGGTAAAAATGATCATCGACGATATTCTTGATATGATGGACGACCTTCTCGACAATGCTACAGCGGTGCCGTTTTCCGTCAAAAAATCCATTCTGGATGCAGACCAGATGAGAGACTACATCAATGAGATGAGGCTTAATCTTCCGCAGGAGATAAAGCAGGCAAAAATGATAGTGCGCGACCGCCAGACTATAATTGCAGACGCAAACAAAGAAGCGGATACCATAATCAGACGCGCTGAGGACAGGGCAAAGGTCATTGTTTCCAGCGATGAGATCACCAAGGCGGCAAAGGCAAGAGCAGCTGAGATAATCAATCAGGCTCAGGCTCACGCTAAGGAGTTCAGGAATGCTGCAAGCAGATTTGTAGATGATATACTTGTTGAGACGGAAGAATCGCTTCAGTCAAGTCTCAGCGAAGTAAGGAAGAAGCGTCAGGCGGTCAAGATGGCTCCCACGCAGGCTAATCAGCAGCCAAAGCAGCAGTAAGATACTGATCCGCAATTTTATAGAGACACATTCCAAGTTTAAAAACTGCGAGTAAGCTATGCGGTCAAACGCAATTTGCGTTAGGAAAGTCCGGGCATCACAGAGCAGGGTAGCTGCTAACGGCAGCCGAGGGCGACCTTAGGGATAGTGCAACAGAGATACACCGCCGTTTGGCAGAGCTTCCGATATCTTTTTGGAAAACAGAATCCCGGAAAATGTCGGAAGCTCCGCCGGACGGTAAGGGTGGAAAGGCGAGGCAAGAGCTCACCGGGGCGCAGGAGACTGCGCTGCCATGTAAACCCTACCCGATGCAACGTCCTATTGGAACAGTGCGTTATTGTCTGCTCGGCAGGCGTACTGTAAGGACGGCTCGAGCGTTTCGGCGACGATACGCCCAGATAGATATCCGCACACGACAAAACCCGGCTTATCGGCTTAGTCGCATTCTGAAAATGACACCTCCGTCTGATATCCGGGCGGAGGTTTGATTTTTAATGTTTTCTTGATTGAATCATTTAGTGTTGAGAGTTAAGAGTTGAGAGTTGAGATAAATGATAATTTTGCGCGAAGTGCAAAATTCAGAATTTCCAAAACAGTCCGGTGGACTGTTTTGGGCAAAGCAAAATTTATTTATATATGTTGCCAAACAGCTCACTGGGCTGTTTGGCAAGACATAAACTATATTAATCGTTAGTGCCAAGGGGACGCCCTCTATCGTAGGGCGTCCCCTCTTGAAGCCGCAAGACGGCTTCAATTCACCCCTTGCGGAGCTCTTTTTTAAGGGGTATTCCGCGCTCTGCGG
>CANQZR010000167.1 GCA_947628405.1 uncultured Clostridia bacterium | reverse complement strand
CTATAGCTGTTGGAAAGAGGGGAACGCTCTGCAAGAGAGAGCGTTCCCCTTGGCACTAACGATTATTATAGTTTAAGCCTTGCCAAACAGCCCAGTGAGCTGTTTGGCAACATATATAAATAAATTTTGCTTTGCCCAAAACAGTCCACCGGACTGTTTTGGAAATTTTGAATTTTGCGCGAAGCGCAAAATTATCATTTATTATAAAATTATAAAACAGTTAGGAGATCAAACTATGTATATTGATTTTCATACCCATGCCTTTACCGAAACTATCGCTCCGAAAGCTATGGCAAACCTTACACGTACTATGATAGAGTCAGACTTCCGGGAAAAGGCTTTGCCCGTTACCGACGGTACGGTCGGAGAATTGCTCATAAAAATGAAAGAGTGGAACGTCGATAAATCGGTTATACTTCCTATCGCTACAAAACCCTCTCAGCAGCATACTATAAATAATTGGGCGAAAAGCGTTCAGGAGGATCACCCCGATAAACTTATCTGCTTCGGGACCGTTCACCCCGACGCCGAGGACGCTCTTCCCGAACTGGAAAGAATAAAAGAGATCGGACTGCACGGAGTAAAACTCCACCCGGATTATCAGGGATTTCTTGCCAATGACGAAAAAGCCTTTCCCATTTATGAAAAATGTGAAGAGCTCGGACTTCCGCTGATATTCCATGCCGGATTTGATGTAGTATCTCCCGATCTGATACACTGCACCCCGAAAATGGGCGCTGAAATAATCGAAAGGTTTCCGCGCCTTAAACTGATAATGGCTCACCTCGGCGGCTGCGACTGCTGGGACGATACCGAAAAATATCTGGTGGGAAAAAATGTTTATCTCGATACCGCTTTTATAGACGGTCTTATCTCCGACGAGCAGGCGCTGAGAATATTCAGGAACCATGGTACGGATAAGATATTGTTTGCTTCCGACTGCCCGTGGCACCCGTCAACAAGGGAAATGGGACTGCTTGACAGACTGCCTCTTACAGATGATGAAAAAAAGGATATATCTTACAGAAATGCAGTGAAACTTCTTGAAATTTGAATTTTTTGGCTGCATATTCCATATTGCACACCTGCCCGGCAGCCTGTATAATAGTGCTTTTTAATGTCAGGCTGCTGTTTTTGGAAGAAATTATATAAAATTTTCCTGTGCATTTTATTTTATTTTGTTAACAAAAACACATATTGCACATTTTATATGTTAAAATGTACAAATATTTGTTCAGGATTTATTTGAATTAACATATTGCTAATTTTCTAATAAAATGTTATAATATTTACAGTATCGTGGGCGGACTATGCCTGCTGATAATTTTATCCATATCGGAGGTGTCAAATATTTATGAAGACATTTGTCTATACGGCTACGGACGTTCAGGGCAACACCGTTAAAAATGCCAGAATGTCAGCCGAAGATGTTAATGATTTTCTTGACAAGATCCATGAAAAGGGTCTGTTCTGCTCCAGTTATAGGGAAGCAAGTGAAAAGAAATCCGGTACTCTTCATAAGTTCAAAACAAAGGAGCTGTCATATAACTGCCGTCAGCTCAGCGCAATGCTTACATCCGGTCTGACGCTTATCAGGGCGCTTGATATCCTGTACAAGGAACAGGAAAATGACGCTGCAAAGCAGGTGTTCAGAGAAGTATATGAGGAAGTTCAGAAGGGTTCCGCTTTCTCTGATGCATTAAAAATGCAGCAGGGCGCTTTTCCTGACTTCATGGTATCCATGGTCCAGGCGGGTGAATCTTCCGGTTCACTGGACGTTATCATACGCCGTCTTGAAGATTATTACGACAAGCAGAACAAACTGAACAGCAAGATCAGGAGCGCAATGATGTACCCTATAATCCTTGCGGTACTTTGCGTTGCCATAGTTGTTGCGCTGTTCACATTCATCATGCCTACATTCAAGGATCTGCTCATAGAAAGAGATATGAAGGGTCTTACAGGTGCGCTGTTTGCTTTCTCTGACAGTATCAGAGGATATTGGTATATATACGTTGGCGTTGTACTGGTAGTAGTATTCCTTGTATACTATGGTCTTAAGATCCCCGATGTGCGATATAAATTTGATAAACTTATATGTAAGATGCCAAAGGTCGGAAAGCTCGTTTTAAAGGTATATACAGGACGTTTTGCAAGAACTCTTTCGTCGCTGTATTCTTCCGGTATCCCTATGGTAGAAGCTCTGGAGCGTTCATCTTCCGTTCTTGGAAACAGCTTTATAGAAAAGGCGTTCGTTACGGTAATAGATGAGGTAAAACAGGGCGAACAGCTTTCCGTTTCGATACAGAGAACGGGTATTTTCGAGTCGATGTTCTGTTCTATCATCTACGTCGGCGAGGAATCCGGTGCGCTCGATACTATCCTTGAAAAATCCGCTTCGTTCTATGAGGACGAATCTGATGAAGCTATCCAGCGTCTGGTAGGTATCATTGAGCCTGTAATGATCATAATCATGGGTGTTGCCATAGGTTTTGTTATCGCAGGTATCCTTCCCGCTATCTACAACTCCATGGAGAACATTCAGTAAAAAAGCACGGCTGTGCAGAGACATAAAAAAGATCAAAGGTCATTATACCGCGGGGGCGGTCCAATATATTTTATAAAAAATTAGTGAGGTGACGAGTATGCTTTCATTTGATATTACAGACAGACATGTTCGCATTATTCGCGGTACTGAGAATCACGGAAAAATAAAGGTTTCCGATGCTTCCACCATAGACGTTGCGGACGGTCTGATTGTCAATGGTCATATAAAAGATATTCCTAAAATGGCAACTCTTATAAATGATGAGCTGAAGAATAAAAGAATGGCTGACAAAGAAGCCGTTATCAGCGTTTCTTCAAACCTTATCATATTCAAGGAACTGCATATCCCTAAAGCAAAGGGCAATCAGCTCCTTACAATGGTACAGAACCAGATGCAGCATACAATGGGTATTGCTGAGGACTATTCTATATCGTACACTATCGCAGGCGAGGTAGAAGAAGAAGGCGTTCAGGCAATGAAGGTACTGGCTACGGCTTGTCCTTTTGAAGTAGTTGACTGCTTCAGAAAGGTATTCTCCATGCTGGGAATAAGCCTCCGCTCGGTAGTTGTTTCCTGCAACAGCATCTCAAGGATCATTCTCAACGATCCAAAATCCAGATCCAAGATGCCTATGCTCCTCGTTCAGATAGATCCTAACTTCGTAAGTCTGAACCTTTATGAGAATAATCAGCTCACATTCTCAAGATTTGCTTCTATAGATCCTGAGGACTATGACAATTCCGAGGATTACATATACGAAGCCGTTAACGAGAACATATTCAGAATGTTCCAGTTCCAGAGATCGAGAAACGGCGATAATCCTATCCAGAATGTTGTATTTTACGGTGATACCTCCGAGTATATCCGTCTTACAAATGCTCTGGAGCAGATGGATATAAAGACCAGCCTGCTGGGCGTTCCGAACAATATCGGCGGATATGAGAACTTTGAGTTCCAGGCATATGCAAACGCTATCGGCGCAATGTTCCGTATCAACAAGGATGTCGAGCGTATCAACCTGATCGAAGTTGACGCTTCCTCCGGACGTGTAAGCGCGGGCGCTTCATTCGCATTCAGCGTTCTGGGCGCAGCGGTCGTTTCCTGCGCGGTAGTGGGCGCCGTATGGCTCTTCGGAAATATACAGGTAAACAACTTCAATAAGCAGACTGCCGATATACAGGCGTACCTTGATTCTCCGGAAGTTGCCGCTCAGATAATGGCGGTAGACGCTGCGGAGACAAAGCTGACTAATGTAAATACAATAAAATCCGCTATAGATACGGCGACAACAAACTATCAGTCCAAGCCAAAGCTGACTACTGATGTTATAGACACCATTGAAGATAACCTTGAAGGTACAGATGTGTACTGGAAACAGCTTGCCTATAACAACGGACATTTTGAGCTGACTTTTGTTGCCGAAAGTGAAGAGGAACCTGATAAGGTAATAGGCAATTTCTTTGAACAGGATGTATTTGATAATATCACTTACACCGGATTTGAAGAAAATGATACAACATCCAGTTACGCTCTTGCAAGCGTGGAAACTCACGGATATGAGTTTAGAGTATCATTTGATATGCGTGAAGCTGAGATCGAAGAGAGCGCTGCTGCTGAAGAAGCTCCTGCGGATGCAAGCTGAGAAAGGTCTGGTGATGTAAAATGAATATGAAACTTTCATACAGAGATAAAATTATTTTTATCGTTGTTATTATAATAGTTATCCTTGTAGCCGGCTTTTTCCTTCTTATCAGGCCGAAATTCCAGGAAATTGATTCAGCAAGGGCAAATTATGAAGCAAAGAAGCAGGAACAAGCGGATATTGACGCTAAGATAAGCACTCTCCCACAACTGATAGAGGACATAAAGTCAGTTGCCAAGGACGTTGGTGAAAAGCAGGAACTGTTCATGGCAGAACAGGATCCGTACCTTAACGAAATGTATGTAAGGGAAGCTCTTGAAAGCACGGGAATAGAGTACAAGAGCATAAGCACAACATATACTTCTGCCGGACCGATATCCAGATATACGGTAACACCTGAACATCTGCTGGCATATGATAACAAGATCAGCGCCGACCTTTATCACGAACTCCCCGAAGAATTGTACAACAATTATCTTGGTGTAGAGCCTACCGCATATCCGGAAGAAACAATAGGCGTTACTACTATGGAGCTTAACTTCTACGGCGATAAGGAACTGGATGATGTTTATAATGTTATAAACAAGCTGTCTCAGGATGATAAAGCAGTAATACTTAATTCCGTATCGTCCGGAGATGTTACAGCAGAAAGTGAAACTGACAATGGTCAGACAGAATTTTCCTGCGTTATAACCATTTACTCCGTATATCCTCTGAATGTTGATAAGGTAATGGAGGAAGATGGCGACTGGCAGCAGTACATAGGTCAGACGCCTGCTTCTGATGAAGCTGCGGCTCAATAAATTAATAACAATGCCGTCGAGCGATAAGCGGCACTGTTTTAAGGGGTAAACCGATAGGCGTATTGCTTATCGGTTAATCCTGCAATTAGAATATTTTAAGAGGAAAATGACATTTTTTGAGAGAAAGGGTGAATCAAATGAAAGAACAGAAACGGCGTCAACGCCTCAGCGGTGCTGTTCTCATTATGGTGCTTACCGTAATGGTAGTTCTTATCATTATGCTGATGGCAACGCTGACTGTTGTTACTACGGCAAATCAGCGTATTTACACCAAGTTTGAAGAAAATCAGGCGTACTATACTGCGCGTTCTGCACTTGATGTTTTTACACAGAATATGTTAATTGACAAAAATTACTATTCTGATGGTCAGAATGCCGCAGACAGTTCCTTGAAAAAAGGATCTTATGAAGCATATCTGAACGGAAATGATGACAAGGACCATGAAATGACTCAGGGTCTTGCGCTTCAGCTTGATATGTATTCTTTGTACTGCGTTGACGGTGAAAATGTAAGTCAGGATGCTCTTAAAACTTACGCGAGCGACCCTACTCACGGTCACGGAACAGCTGACGCCAAAGACGAATATATCAATTACTTCGGAACAAAGATCGATCCTACCGGCGGTCCGGCAGAAAGCACAAAACTTGTCTATGAAGTATGGCTTCCTCAGGTAAGCGGTCAGTCAGCCGGCGGTACATCCGGGGATTACGGAAAACTTTCCGATGGCGGATTGAATACTGCTGCTCCGGCAAGCGCAGTGGCGGGCGGCGGTAAAGCTACTATCACCGTTGAGGTCATCGAAAGAAAATATGACCTTGGTACATATACCGACGGCGCCACAGCAAAAGAAGTTACAGATGCCAATAGAGCTGCTTTCTTTGATCCTGCAAACTATAACACAAACAAGGATAAAATAGCCGAGGCTGTATTCAACGGCAACCGTAAAAAGGACGTTATGCGTGTTAAGATAACCGCTACAGCCGAATTTGAAGGAAATCAGGGAACAGCGGTAATTTACTATGATACCCGTGAGGGCAATACGGTAAACAGCTCCAATGCTATTACGGCTTTTGGCGGCGGCGGTGCTGATAACATGAGCATTCTCGGCGGTCTTTCAATGGGCGGTACTTCTAAACCTACTAACGACGGTGTTATTTATGGCAATTCATATGTTGAAGGCGCATATCTGAGTGAAAGCAACGGACAGGAATTCCATATTACAGACGGAGAGAGCGTATATGTAAAGGACGGTTTATATATATGGAATGCCGGCGGCGGTCATACAGCATTTATAGGTTATGGCTTGAGCGGTTCGCCTGATTCAAAACCATTTGTATATGTAGGCGGAGACGCAGCTAAAGCTGACGGCAGTGAAACTTACGCCGGATACAGTGTTGCTATAGGCAATATGAATAACGGTACGACTTATTTTAAAGATGTTGACTTAATAACCGAAAAAGGTATAAAAGTATTGCAGGATCAGTTCAGTTGGAAAGGCGATATCTATTGCAATGGCGATTTTAATTTAAATGCTTGCGGCAATGTAAATATAGAGGGCAACCTTTATGTTAACGGCGATATTATTTTTAAATCCGGCTGCGCCGGCTTCCAAGTACAGGACGGCGAAACCTTAACTTTTGATTTCAGCCATGTAACTGGAAATGTCTACTGCTCTCGCGGAGTATATAACGACGAAGCTAAAAGCAATAACCTTTTGGTTGGAGTTTCTCCAGGTACTACAGGAAATTTGACTCCGGTAACCACAGGATCACAGTTCACTCTTCCTCCTGCAGAAGATATCAATGATCCTACAAAAAATTTAAACGGTATCAAGATCACACTTCCGGGCACATCAGGTACGATCAATAAAACATTAAGGACTCACGTTGACAACTTTGCAGATCACTACCAGAAAGATGCAACAACCGGCGCTCTTGTGCTTGATACTACAACACATAAGCCTATTCCGATAGACGCAGTAACATATTCGGAAGTACAGTTTACAGATCCGGCATTTATAAACGGTGTTTCGGAACTTAATGTAAGCAATATAAATACCGCAGCGACCGAAAGATATTATCTTGGCGATACCAACAGCGCTAAGGATATAACTATCAGCGGCGGCGGAAGAGTAGAACTTGTTCTTACGGGTACCAGCTATGAACAGTTGACGGTACTTGTAGATAACGATCCTACTTTGAGTGGTGTCCCCGATAAAACCGAATTTGTACTGTATTTTGCAAACAGCGGTGCGTGCAAATTCAATAATGGTTTGCAGATATACACTTCCGCTACTAAAGCGGCAATAGGCACAAGCGCATCAAAAACTCTTCATGTCGGCGATCATGTGGCTGATCCCCACAAGCCGATATTTGTTCCGCCTATAAATATATACAGTGTTGCTTCGTCAATAGAAATTTGCAACAGGTTCTTCCTGACAGGATATTTCTATGGACCTACTACCGAAATTATCTCAACTGTTAACGGCGACGGTATAGATGCAAATCACCTTACTTATAACAGCAATGCAATAAATTATTATGATAATTCTTCTGATAATTTGAAAAACCGTAAATTTAATATGATAGGTTCGGTATTGTGTGCCAAATTCAATATGCCTAACAATCCGGGTATTGCATATATCAACCCTGATCTTGATGCTGCCGGAACTCCCGGACTTCCTATCCACAACTGGACTGCATACCGCTATGCGAGAAACTAAGGAGGGGAAAGTTTATGAATAAAAAATTCAAAGGTTTTACCCTTATTGAGTGTATCGTTGCTCTTGCTATACTTGGAGTAGCTTCTCTTACTCTGGCGCAGATATACGCTACCGTTTCACAGAGAAACAAGATGAATCATCTGGTAAATACAAGTCTTTCTTATCAGGTACAATATGTTGAACAGTATTCTGATGATGCAGCCGATGTTCTGACCGTAAAGTTCAACAACGGCACTAAAGACGCAGAAGGTTCACCTGCGCCCCATAAAACAACGCACAGCACCAATAACAATTATGTTACTATCGTAAAGTGCGTTTATAATCCTGCTACCTCGCAGTATGAGCCGGATATGACCGGTAAGGAAACCTACAGCTATCCTGTAAACATCTATGTTCTCAAGAGCCGTGACAGATCCGGAGATCCTTTGGGTGCTTCGGGCGATGCAGGGTATACCGAAAGCGACTACAATCTTAGGTACAGATATGTACAGGGCTCATGGTGATCAAGGAGGCTTTTAAAATGAAAAGAAAAATTTTAAAGGGTTTCACGCTTGTTGAGCTTATCGTAACTATGGCGATAATGACCATACTTATGGCGGCTATAATGCAGATGTTCAAGCCTATTCGCGAAACATTCGTTGATTCAACTTATTATGAAAGCCGCAGAACGGCACAGAACGGCATTGTCAGCTACATTTCCGAATCGGTGCGTTTTGCTACAGATGTAGGTATTTATCAGGTATCAGGTCTTACAGCGGAAAATGCTGTAACTACATTTGCAGAAGATTATGCTATTGCAGCCGGTCTTGCCAGCGGCAGTACTGAGTATAACAACGCAGTTAAGATGATAAAAGAAAATGCCCAGGTGATCGTTATCAACAATGAGACAGATTACAGCTTCGGTGATTATACATGCCGCGGCAGACTTCTCCGCAGAACTGCGGACAGCCTTGGACATACTAACACTTTTAATGAAGCTGACCCGGATGAGTTCAGGCTTGCAATGGGCGCGGCTTATTATGGCGCCAGCGACTATTCAGTAACGCTCACGGCAAACAACACATCTGCGTCTATAGGTATAATTGTTGCTTCTACTGCAAAATCCGGCTTGATCTCAAGGAGGAGTGATCTTGCAGCTGCTGATGTGGTAAAAACCAATGGACTGGTAGTTTGCAAAAATCTTGAACCTCCAATAAACGGTTTTTATGATGTACATATCGGTGCCGCCGGCATCAATTCCGGAACATCATCAGCCGGTCAGAATGCCTATATAGTTTTCCTTAATGACAGACCTGCCGGTCTGCCGGACGCTAAAGGATCTGTTGCAGGAGGTACCGGGGGGGGGTATAACCCCGGCGGCGGAGGAGGAGCTGGCGGAGGTGCTGGCGGAGGAACGCAGTCTCCACAGACTAATCCTACTCAGCCTACACAGTCCAGTGCGCCTACCGAATCTCAGCCTACACAGTCTCAGCCTACACAGCCCAGCGAGTCTGAAAGTGAACCTCAGCCCAGTGAATCCAATAGCGGCGGAGGCTCTGGCAGCTATGATCCTAATGATTATACTCAAGACCAAAAAGACGCTGTGAAAAAGGACATTCAAGACAAAATAAAAAAAGCTGTTAAAGTTACAAAACATGTTGATACATATGTTTATGGCAGAGGTCAGTCATGGGAGTCAAAACAAACGAGAGACCCCTATTATGATGTTGAAGTAGATCTGGAAGCATTAGGTTTGCCAAAAATTAATTCAAAAGACGATTTTTACAATATGTCATATGATGAGGTCAAAGATTTGTTGTTATTGCATTCCGGTATGCCTTGCGGTCAATGGTGTCAGGCACTTCATGAAATCGCTAATAGCAGCAGTCGACCGGAACATTGGGATCCTTCCGTTGGAGAATACGGAGCTAACGTTCCGTTGGATCAAGATATTTATGATGCTATTAAAAATCAGACTAAGTCAAATGATAATGCGAGTATTGAATATAACAAGAATGCCGACTTCTGGATGAATCAAGGTGTTGAGCCTGAAGTAATAGAAAAAGAATACGATGGCTAAGGTTCGCATAAAATCAACCAACACCGAAAAAAGCGAGCGAGGTGATCCTCGCTCGCCGGTATTCGGTTTTTAAAGACTTTCAGACAAGATGTGTTGAAGTGTAGACGTAATTTATGTACATATCCATTAGCTGCGTTCCGAAAAATGACGACAGCGCAAGCCCTATGGTAAGGAACGGTCCGAAAGCAACGGCTTTTATGTTCTCGCCGTCACTGTGTGAAGCCTTGTATTTTACTATAAGACCGTATACAGCGCCAAGGATTATTGCAACAAATGCGGCGAAAACAGCGGCTTTCCAGCCGTACATAAGTCCTCCGGCTGCCATTAGTATCGGATCGCCCATTCCAAAGCCGAAAACAGGTTTTTGTTCCTTTATAGCTGCAAGGTGCTTTTCAAGAGCTTTTTCCAGCTTGCGTTCCTCGGCTTTGTCAAGTTTTTTAGACTTGAGACGTTTTCTGATCTTTCTTGCCGACTTTCTGTCCTCGTCAATAAAGCTGTAAATAAGAGGAGTTATAACAAATCCTATTATCAGGAACGGCACGCTTACGGCAACAAGTCCTATAAGACCCTCGGCAAGGGTTATATCACAGCCCCGTGCGACCTTTGGGAAAAAGTGAGTGAGAAATCTTGTTACTATTGCTACTATGCCAAGATAAACAAGAACGCCTACCGTCATTTCCTGCGTATCGTAATCCTCAAAGCCGATAACTATAAGTCCTGCAAGGAAAAGACAGAGCAGGGCGGGGTAGATAAGACCGCCGACTATAACGTCAAACTGTAAGAATGTCAGAACGAACATTATTCCCGTAAGACTTTCAACAAGAATGTATCTTCCGGAAATTTTCGCACCGCAGGCGCGGCATTTTCCCCTTAAAACGAGCCAGCTTATTATGGGGATAAGATCATACCATTTTATAGGCGCTCCGCAGGTCATACAGTGAGAATTTTTCTTCGTGAGCGATTCTCCTGCCGGAAGTCTGTATATGCAGACGTTAAGAAAACTGCCGATCGTCACTCCGAAAAGAAATACCATTACCCGTATCCCTATCGTGCTTAATGTCACGAAATCCATAATTACCTCTCCTTTTTGAATAAGAAATTCCGATATTTATATCTTAACATATATTTTTATAAATTTCAATACGCAAAATAATAATGACAAGCCCGGACGCGTATCCCGGAAAAAAGATTGTAACATCTCAGGATGTTTACATATAAAAATGGATTTCGCCGCAGAGGAATCCCGTTTGCTTATAAAAATCTGCGGAGAAACGGAGCTTTGCTGATGAAAAATATTCCTATAGGTCAGTATATGGTCAATGAGGGCGTTATTACAGAAGAACAGCTTCAGGCAGTCCTTGACAAGAAAAAGGAGGAAAACGTTTCCGGCAAATATTTCGGTGACTATGTTATCGAAATGGGATTTGTTACCGACGTACAGTTCGGTCAGATACTTGCCAAGAAGCTCAATGTTCCATTTGTTGATCTTAACGACCCGGAGACAGTTATCAATATCGACGCCGTAAAGAAGATCCCGGAACAGCTCGCAAAAAAACATACTATCATTGCCATAAAGATAACGGGTAAAAGACTTACCGTTGCTACTCACGACCCGGTAAACTTCTATATCTTTGAGGATATCAAAGTAACTACCGGTATGGACGTTGTTCCTGTGCTTGCAACAAAAGCTGCTATAACCAAGCAGATAGGCAAGTGCTATTCATCTTCCAATACCGCTTCGCTTATCGACAGCGTTGAAAACCAGTTCACCGACGAGGACGCTTTCGGCATTGATGAAGAATCCGCAGAACGTATTGACAGCGCACCTATCGTTAAGCTGGCTACGACTATCGTTGAAAACTCTTTCCGCGCGGACGCAACGGATATCCACATAGAGCCGTTCAAGACCCATACCCGTATACGTATCCGTGTAAACGGCGACCTTATCGAACTGATGAACATTTCAAACGTCGTTCACAACTCGCTTGTTACACGTCTTAAGATCATAAGCGGCATGAACATTGCCGAAAAGCGTATACCGCAGGACGGCCGTTTCACTCAGGTGGTTGACGGAACTACCATAGACGTCCGTGTATCAAATCTTCCTACGGTAAACGGCGAAAAGGTCGTTATCCGTATCCTTGCCACCGGCGACGTTGGCGTAAGAAAGATCACAGACCTTGGTATGACAGCCTATAACTACGAAAGATTTGCTTCACTTCTTAAAGTTCCGCAGGGCGTTGTTCTTGTAACCGGTCCTACAGGTTCCGGTAAAACTACTACACTGTATGCCGCACTTGGTGAGATCGCAAAGCCTAACGTTAACGTTATCACCGTTGAGGACCCTGTCGAAAAGAATATCGAAGGTATCAACCAGTGTCAGGTAAACGCAAAAGCCGGCATGACATTCGCCGCGGCGCTGCGTTCTATCCTCCGTCAGGACCCTGATATCGTAATGATCGGTGAGATGCGTGACCAGGAAACTGCCGAGATCGCTATCCGTGCCGCTATCACGGGACATATGGTGCTTTCTACACTGCATACGAACGACGCTCCTTCAACTATCACCCGTCTGGTAGATATGGGCGTTGCGCCGTACATGGTAGCAACTTCGCTTATCGGTATCGTTGCACAGCGTCTTGTTAAGAAGATATGCTTGGAATGCCGTACCCCAAGAATGTCCACTGATGAAGAAGATAAACTGATGGGTATCGACGGACATATCACCGTTTACGACGCCTGCGGATGCCCGAAGTGCAACAATACCGGATATTCCGGACGTACCGCTATCCATGAGATACTTCTTTGTACGCCTGAAATGAGCGCGCTTATTGCAGCCGGCGGAAAGGTAGACGAGATCACTAAACTCTGCCGTGAGCAGGGAACTAAAATGCTCCGTGACAACGTTTCCGAACTTGTTCAGGCGGGCAATACTACTATGGACGAACTTGTCAGAGTTACATATGCCGTATAATTTTATACTATTATATAATGTACTTTTCGTACAGCCTTTGTACGTTTAAAAATTATAAACCGAAAGGATCTGCGAATTATGGATATTGAGAAAAAACCACAGGAAAAAGTTGTCATCAGTATTGACAAAATTCTGGACGAGGCGAGAGTTCTCGGCTGCTCCGACGTTCATTTCACAACAAAGATCTCTCCGGTAGTAAGACTGCACGGTTCGCTCCGCAAACTCAGTTCTTATCCGGAAATGACCGAAGCCGCCATAATGAAGATATGCGAACAGATGACCGGCGGACGTAATATGGAAAACATCAAGAATAAAGTCGACGCCGACTTTTCATACGTTACAAGGCGCGGCTACCGTCACAGAGTAAATGTTTATCACCAGAGAGGAAATACGGCTATTGCTATCCGTCTGCTGAGAAATGATATCCCTACTCTTGAAGATCTTGATCTTCCTCCTATCCTCGGTGAGTTTGCTCTTCGTCCGAGAGGACTTATACTTGTTACCGGTCCTACGGGTTCAGGTAAATCCACAACTCTTGCGGCTATGATAGACTATGTAAATGTAAACCGTTCCGCACATATCATTACTATCGAAGACCCTATCGAATATGTTCATGAGCATAAGCGCTGTATGCTGAATCAGAGAGAAGTCGGTGATGATGTTGAATCTTTCGCCATGTCCCTGAGAGCCGCTCTCCGTGAGGATCCGGACGTTATCCTTGTAGGAGAGATGCGTGACTTTGAAACGATCAACGCTGCCGTTACAGCGGCTG
Source organism: uncultured Clostridia bacterium (assembly GCA_947628405.1). Lineage (GTDB taxonomy): Bacteria > Bacillota > Clostridia > Oscillospirales > Ruminococcaceae > RGIG8773. The sequence continues at coordinate 407 of CANQZR010000167.1, read as the reverse complement.
AAACCGGACACCTTGTAATGTCCACGCTTCATACTACCTGTGCTGCGGATACGATCAACCGTATTATCGACGTATTCCCCGCGCATCAGCAGTCACAGATAAGAACACAGCTTGCCACGGTACTTGTAGGCATTATTGCCCAGACGCTTATACCTAAGGCAGACGGAACGGGACGTATCGCCGCACTGGAGATACTTAACGCAACGGACGCTATAAAGGCTATGATCCGTGACAACAAGGTACACCTTATCCAGACGGCTATCCAGACAGGTAAAAAGGAAGGCATGGTATGTCTTGACCAGGAGCTTGCCCGTCTTGTAAAGGAGGGCGTTATCACCGAGATGAGCGCCCGTATATGCTAAAATAGCTTTGCAGGCGCACCAAAACGGCGGACGGCTATGCTCCCG
>CANQZR010000166.1 GCA_947628405.1 uncultured Clostridia bacterium | reverse complement strand
CCCTCGACCCCACCAGCGCGGCTGCGCTGGACCAGCTATTGTTTTTTTTATTTTGTTCCGCTAAATTATCATTTATTTGTTATAACTTAACCAAAAAAATAAAACCTCTTATCCGCGGCAAAACCGCAGTTAAGAGGTTTTCTATTATTTGTTTTTTACACTACCGTAGGAGCAGGAATATTATGCTCGGCAGCCGTTTCATTCTTTACTATCTGAATGTTGTTGTAAACGTCCATGCCCGTTCCGGCAGGAATAAGCTTACCGATAATAACATTTTCCTTGAGTCCCTGGAGATGATCGCTCTTGCCCTTTATGGCGGCGTCGGTAAGAGCTCTTGTAGTTTCCTGGAAAGAAGCCGCAGACAAGAAGCTGTCCGAATTTGACGACGCCTTTGTGATACCCTGAAGCACTGGAACAGTCGTTGCAAGGGAAAGTCCCTCTTCACCTGCGTCAATGCGCTTCTGTATGCCGGCGTTGATCTCGTCTATCTCTCTCTTGTCGATAAGCGAGCCGGGAAGCAGATAGCTTGAACCGCTTTCCTCTATCTTTACCTTGCGAAGCATCTGACGGACTATTACTTCAATGTGTTTATCATTGATATCAACGCCCTGCAAACGATATACTTTCTGAACTTCGGTAATGATATAGTTCTGAACTGCCTGCTGACCGTTTACCGCAAGGATATCGCCCGGATTGATAGAACCTTCCGTAAGAGGCGCTCCGACTTCAACGGTATCGCCCTCATGAACTTTTATCTTGTATCCGTAAGGAACGGGATAATATTCTTCCGTTCCCGTTTCCGGATCGGTCACTATGATATTGCGTATCTTCTTGATCTCTTCCATGCGCACCGTGCCGGCGATCCTTGAAATGATCGCTGCATTTTTCGGACGTCTGCTCTCGAACAGTTCTTCAACACGGGGAAGACCCTGCGTAATATCTTCCGCAGAAGCGATACCGCCCGTGTGGAACGTTCTCATTGTAAGCTGTGTACCGGGTTCGCCTATGGACTGCGCAGCTATAACTCCTACTGCTTCACCTACAGCCACAAGGTTGTTGTTTGCAAGGTTAGCGCCGTAGCATTTTGCACATACGCCGTGTTTTGCCTTACAGTTGAGAACGGAACGTATTTTTACTCTTTCAACGCCGCTGTCAACTATCTTCTGCGCGTCAGAATCGGTTATGAGCTTTGTATGGCTCATTATCAGATCGCCTGTAGCGGGATCTCTCAGATCTTCCAGAAGATAACGTCCGATAAGACGTTCCTTGAGAGGTTCGATCATTTCGTTGCCGTTTCTGATGGTATATATCTCGATACCCTCGTCTGTGCCGCAGTCCTCCTCACGGATTATAACGTCCTGCGAAACATCAACAAGACGTCTTGTCAGGTAACCGGAGTCGGCTGTACGCAGCGCAGTATCGGCAAGACCTTTTCTCGCGCCTCTGGAAGCAATGAAGTATTCCAGAATGTTAAGACCTTCACGGTAATTTGCACGGATAGGCATTTCAATAGTCGCACCGGAAGTATTTGCAATAAGTCCGCGCATTCCTGCGAGCTGACGTATCTGGCTGATACTTCCGCGGGCGCCGGAATCCGCCATCATAAAGATAGGATTGTACTTGTCAAGACCGTTCTGGAGAGCGTCGGTAACATCATCTGTTGCCTGATTCCATATGCTGATGAATCTCTTCGATTTTTCAGCCGCGGAAATAAAGCCTCTCTTGTACAGCTTGTTTATCTTCTCTACCTGAGCGTCTGCGTCGGCAAGGATATCCTTTTTCTTTTCAGGTATCTTTGCGTCGCATACGGCAACAGTTATGGCGGCTCTTGTGGAGAATTTGAATCCGAGAGCCTTTATCTTGTCAAGCACTTCCGAAGTCGTAGTCGTTCCGTGGATACGGATACATCTTTCGATTATATCTGAAAGCTGTCCTTTCTTTACAAGGAAGTCTATTTCAAGATCAAACTGCTTGTCGGAATTTGTTCTGTCAACATAGCCGAGATTCTGCGGTATATTTTCGTTGAAGATTATTCTTCCCACGGTGCAGTCTATAAGTTTAGAGACCGTTCTTCCGCCGATATCCTTGGATATCCTTACCTTGATAGGAGCGTGTATCGACACAACGCCCTCGCTGTAAGCCATAAGAGCTTCATTGACATCACGGAATACCTTTCCTGCGCCTTTTTCGGTATAATTGCCGTTTTCGTCCTTATCGTCCTTTTTCATTGTCAGGTAGTAAGAACCAAGCACCATATCCTGAGACGGAACTGCAACAGGACGTCCGTCGGAAGGTTTCAGCAGGTTGTTTGCTGCAAGCATAAGAAATCTTGCTTCTGCCTGTGCTTCCGCAGAAAGAGGAAGGTGAACAGCCATCTGGTCGCCGTCAAAGTCTGCGTTGTAAGCGGTACATACCAAGGGGTGAAGTTTAAGCGCACGTCCTTCAACAAGTATCGGCTCAAACGCCTGGATACCAAGTCTGTGGAGCGTAGGCGCACGGTTCAGAAGAACAGGGTGATCCTTGATAACATTTTCCAGAGCGTCCCACACGTCGTTTTCCGCTCTGTCCACCTTTTTGCGCGCGGACTTGATATTTGTAGCCTTGCCTGTATCCACAAGGCGTTTCATTACAAACGGTTTGAAAAGTTCGAGCGCCATTTCCTTAGGAAGACCGCACTGGAACATTTTCAGCTCAGGGCCGACTACGATTACCGAACGTCCGGAATAGTCAACACGTTTTCCCAGCAGGTTCTGACGGAAACGTCCCTGCTTACCCTTGAGCATATCGGAAAGGGATTTGAGAGCGCGGTTGTTAGGACCGGTCACCGGTCTGCCGTGTCTGCCGTTGTCGATAAGAGCGTCAACGGCTTCCTGAAGCATTCTCTTTTCGTTTCTTATAATGATATCCGGAGCTTCCAGCTCAAGCATTTTCTTCAGACGGTTGTTCCTGTTTATAACACGTCTATAAAGATCGTTAAGATCGGAAGTACCGTATCTTCCGCCGTCCAGCATTATCATAGGACGGATATCCGGAGGAATTACCGGCAGGATATTTATTATCATCCATTCGGGCTTATTGCCGGACAAGCGGAACGCTTCAATGATCTCCAGTCTCTTTAAGAGCTTTATCTTCTTCTGTCCCGGAGGAAGATCGCTGAGTTCTTCTTTCAGTTCGTTTGAAGCCCATACAAGGTTGTTTATCCATTTTTCCTTGTCGGCTATCTCGTCAAATTCTCCGGAAGCATTGGCTGTGCCGATATTCTCAAAGAAAACTCTCTCAATGTAATATGAACCTGTTTCCGCAGATATTACCGGAGCGCCCGCTTCGATCTGACGTCTGTTATAAGGAAGTATCTCTTCCTTGTACTTTATCCTTGAAACAACATCACCGACGTTATATTCTTCGCTTTCGCCGTTATCGGTGATAACATAGTAACGCTTAGCAAGAAAATCCCTTATCTTTTCCTCGTCGATACCAGTTACTTTTTCAAATTCCCGGATATATTTGCATATAAAGTTGTCGTATCTGTCATGGCTGTATTCTTCAAGAAGTTCCTGAATAGCCTCTGCGCCCATTTCGGCGACGAAATCGTCCTCATACTTCTCGCGCATATCGGCATATTCCTTTTCGGAAAGGAGCTGCTTCTTGAGAAGTTCGGTGTTTCCGGGGTCGGTAACTATATACTTTGTAAAGTACAGCACTTCCTCAAGGCGCTTCTGGGATACCTCAATGACCTGACCGATCCTCGACGGAGTACCCTTGAAGTACCATATATGGGAAACCGGCGCAGCAAGTTCGATATGACCCATACGCTCACGGCGCACCTTTGAACGTGTTACTTCAACGCCGCAGCGGTCGCATATCTTGCCCTTGAAGCGTATCTTCTTATACTTTCCGCAATGACATTCCCAGTCTTTCTGAGGACCAAATATCCTTTCACAGAAAAGACCGTCACGCTCAGGTTTCTGTGTTCTGTAATTTATGGTCTCCGGTCTTGTTACCTCGCCGTGGGACCATTCTTTGATCTGCTCGGGGGAAGCAAGACCTATTTTTATAGATTCAAAGGTATTGAATTCCAAATATAACACTCCTTTTTAAAGGTTGATCGTTTCATTCAGAAATGAAGTCCCGTCCCACTTGTAACGTGGGACGAAACAGAGTGTTTGTCTCAGACCAGATCATCGTCAAAGGAGAAGTCTTCCTCTCCTTCTTCCTCGCTGTCCTCATCATCATCGTCGTCTTCGTCATCATCACCGAAATCGTCAAAATCATCATCTTCGTCCTCGTCATCATCTTCAAGAGAGAAGCCTTCGTCAAAGTCGCCCTCGTCGATCAGAAGATCCATATCCTCGGCATCTGAAACAGGCTGAGGAATGATATCCTCGTCGTCCTCAAAGCTCTGTTTGAGGTCGATCTCCTCGTTGTTGCCGTCCAGAACCTTGACGTCAAGACCAAGCGACTGGAGCTCCTTGACAAGTACCTTGAAGGACTCGGGTATGCCCGGCTTAGGAACGTTCTGTCCCTTTACTATAGCTTCATATGTCTTTACACGGCCGACCGTATCGTCCGACTTGACTGTGAGTATTTCCTGAAGAGTATAAGCTGCGCCGTATGCTTCCAGCGCCCATACTTCCATTTCTCCGAAACGCTGTCCGCCGAACTGAGCCTTACCGCCCAGAGGCTGCTGCGTTACCAGTGAATAAGGACCTACCGAACGCGCGTGGATCTTGTCGTCAACAAGGTGGTGCAGTTTAAGATAGTACATATATCCGACGGTAACGGGGTTATCGAATTTATCGCCCGTGCGTCCGTCATAGAGTACAGTCTTGCCGTCCTCATTCATTCCGGCAGCTTTGAAGCATTCGCGGATATCGTCCTCATGAGCGCCGTCAAATACAGGGGTCATTATCTTCCAGCCCAGTTTCTTGGCAGCCATGCCCAGATGAACTTCAAGCACCTGACCGATATTCATACGCGAAGGAACGCCCAACGGGTTAAGAACTATATCAAGCGGAGTTCCGTCCGGCAGGAACGGCATATCCTCGGTTTTAAGGATACGGGAAACAACGCCCTTGTTTCCGTGACGTCCCGCCATTTTGTCGCCTACCGATATCTTACGCTTCTGAGCGATATAGCAGCGGACGAGCATATTTACTCCGGGAGCAAGCTCCTCGGAATTTTCTCTTGTGAATACTTTTACATCAATGATAACGCCGGCTTCACCGTGAGGAACTTTAAGGGAATTATCCCTTACTTCCCTTGCCTTTTCTCCGAAAATGGCTCTGAGAAGTCTTTCCTCTGCGGTAAGTTCGGTCTCGCCCTTAGGAGTTACCTTTCCTACAAGGATATCGCCCGCGCGTACTTCTGCGCCTATGCGGATTATTCCTCTTTCGTCAAGGTCTTTGAGGGCGTCCTCGCCCACATTGGGAATATCTCTTGTTATCTCTTCGGGTCCGAGCTTGGTGTCACGGGATTCTATCTCATATTCCTCAATATGAACGGAAGTATAGATATCTTCGCGGACAACGCGTTCGTTAAGAAGAACGGCGTCCTCATAGTTGTAGCCTTCCCATGTCATAAAGCCGATAAGAGCATTCTTACCGATAGAGATCTCGCCGTTGCTGGTAGCAGGACCGTCTGCAAGCACCTGACCAACGGTTACTCTTTCGCCCTTGTCAACGATAGGACGCTGGTTTACACACGTTCCCTGATTGGAACGCTTGAATTTTATAAGTTTGTAAGTGTGAAGAGCGCCCGTGCCCTCTTTAATGACTATCTCGTCGGCAGAAACGCGGTCAACAACGCCGTCGTGCTTGGATATCACGCACACGCCGGAATCGACTGCGGATTTATATTCCATACCCGTTCCGACTATAGGCGCTTCCGTTTTAAGAAGAGGTACAGCCTGACGCTGCATATTCGCACCCATAAGAGCACGGTTAGCGTCGTCGTTTTCAAGGAACGGTATCATTGCCGTTGCAATTGAAACTACCATCTTCGGGGAAACGTCCATATAATCTATGCGCTCGCGCTCACATTCAAGTATCTGATCGCGGCATCTTGCGTTTACTATCGGACGGGCAAATTTGCCGTCCTCGGTAAGAGGCTCGTTTGCCTGTGCCACGGTGTAATTGTCCTCAACGTCGGCAGTCATGTAAACTACCTCGTTCGTTACCACTCCCGTAGCCTTGTCTACCTTTCTGTAAGGAGCTTCGATAAATCCGTACTCGTTTATCCTTGCGAAAGATGCAAGGTAGGAAATAAGTCCGATATTAGGACCTTCCGGCGTCTCGATAGGACACATTCTTCCGTAGTGGGAATAGTGAACGTCGCGGACTTCAAATCCGGCACGGTCACGGGAAAGACCGCCGGGACCCAGCGCGGAAAGACGTCTCTTATGGGTAAGCTCCGCCAGAGGGTTTGTCTGATCCATGAACTGTGACAGCGGTGACGAACCGAAAAATTCCTTTATCGCCGCCGTTATCGGACGAATATTTATCAGCGCCTGCGGAGTTATGGTATCCATATCCTGCGCCTGAATGTTCATTCTTTCGCGGATAACGCGCTCCATTCTTGAAAAACCGATCCTGAACTGGTTCTGGAGCAGTTCGCCAACGGAGCGGATACGTCTGTTGCCAAGGTGGTCTATATCGTCCACCTGACCTACGCCCTCACAAAGATTGATAAAATAGCTTATAGACGCATATATATCATCAAGGATGATGTGCTTGGGAACGAGCTCGTCTATACGGGCTTTGACCATTTCTTCCACTTCGTCATCATCCGAGGCGGAATCAAGTATTTCCATAAGCACTTTGTAGTGTACCTTTTCGCTTATGCCGTATTTTGAGGGATCGAACTTAACGTAAGGAGCAATATTGACCATTCGGTTGCCGATGACCTTTACCTCGCGCTCCTCGATACTGTGAGTGACCTCTCCTGTAGGCGAAGTGAAAGTCTCTTTATGCTCTACCTTGAGCCATACCTCGCCTACGCCTGCCTGCTCGATAGCAGCAGCCTTTTCATAGGTTACAAGCTCGCCTTCGTCGGCAAGTATCTCGCCGGTGCGAGGATCTGCAACGGGTCTTGAAAGGTAATGACCGTTTATTCTTGAACTTACGCCCAGCTTTTTGTTGTACTTATATCTGCCGAAACGGGCAAGATCGTATCTTTTAGCGTCAAAGAAAAGTCCGTTAAGATGATTTTCTGCGCTTTCTACCGTGGGAGGTTCGCCCGGACGGAGCTTTTTGTACACTTCAAGAAGGGCTTCTTCCCTGTTCTTTGTTGTATCTTTCTGAAGTATGGTCTGTGAAAGTCTTTCGTCAGGACCGAAAAATTCTTCTATCTCAACGTCCGTTCCGCAGCCGAGAGAGCGTATAAACGTTGTAAGAGGGATCTTCCTGTTTTTATCTATCCTTACATATACGGCGTCGTTTGAATCCATTTCATATTCAAGCCATGCGCCTCTGTTAGGAATGACCGTGGCCTTGAACAGATCCTTACCGGTCTTATCCTTTTCAAAAGCATAATAAACGCCCGGTGAACGCACAAGCTGAGAAACGATAACTCTCTCCGCTCCGTTTATAACAAAGGTACCGCTGTCCGTCATAAGCGGAAATTCGCCCATAAACACTTCGTTTTCCTTAACTACGCCGGTCTCCTTGTTCCAGAGGGTAGCCTTTACTCTCAGCGGCGCGGCATAGGTAACGTCGCGCTCCTTGCATTCCGCAACGGAATATTTAGGCGTATCGTCAATTGAGTAATCCACAAAGTTGAGCACAAGATTTCCGTTATAATCGGTTATTGCAGCCACATCACGGAAAACTTCTTTAAGTCCTTCGTCAAGAAACCATTCGTAGGATTTTTTCTGCACCTCGATCAGATTCGGCATTTCCAGAGCCTCGTTTATTTTTCCGAAGCTCATTCGCGTGGTCTTTCCGAGCTGCACCGGCTTGACATTCACCATAGGCGGATACCTCCTTGTTTTTTTACGGGAATGTTTCCGAAAAAATTTTATCGGAACTGTTGCAATCCAGCCGCTTATATGATATACTATTTATAAGAAAATCTAAAAAACGGCATAGAATCACATTATGATACAGTATATTATTATACCATAACAAGCAATACTTGTCAAGAACTTTTTGCGTTTTTTTCAAAAATATTTTTCGCATAAAAATCCCCGTTCACTGTGAAATGAACGGGGATAATTTTTATACTCTGTTTTATCAGCCTTCGTAATCCATTCCGATCTGAACGGCTTTAAGATTGTTTGCTGCAAGAGCGGCTCTCTTGGCGGGAACTACCTTTTCAACTGCTTTTTTGAAGATATCCATTGAAACTATACCTGTTTCGCGGAACATCTTGCCAAGCAGTATCATATTGGCGCCGCCCTGAAGATCGTTATCGGTTGCAAGCTGGGTAGCCGGTATGTAGAACGCCCTTACGTCCGTTCTGTCGGTCTTTACATCTACCATTGTGCTGTCGGAAACTATAACTCCGTCCGGCTTTACGGCGTTTGCAAATTTCTCCATTGACGGCGTATTCATTACGATAAGTATTGACGGCTCCAGCACCAGCGGAGAACCGATAGGCTTATCCGAAATACATACCGAACAGTTGCAGGTACCGCCGCGCATTTCCGGTCCGTAAGACGGCAGCCACGAAACTTCCTTGTCGTCCATAAGTCCGGAGTAAGCAAGGATCTTTCCTGCAAACAGTATTCCCTGTCCGCCGAATCCTGCAAGAAGTATATCATGCGTCATAATTATTCACCATCTTTCTTAGGAAATGCATTTGTGTCCTTGTAAACTCCCAGAGGATAATAAGGTATCATCTCGTCCTCAAGACGCTTTAAAGCGTCCACGGGAGAAAGTCCCCAGTTGGTAGGGCAGGTGGAAAGAACTTCTACAATGGAAAAGCCTTTCTTGTCGCGCTGATTTTCAAAAGCCTTTTTGATCGCTTTCTTTGCTTCTCTTATATGGGGAACGGAATTTACCGCTACTCTCTGAGCAAGAGCCGTTCCGCTGAGCGTTGCAAGCATTTCGCATACTCTTACGGGATAACCGGCAAGCTCGGGGTCACGTCCGTAAGGGGTGGTCTGTGTTATCTGTCCGGGAAGAGTTGTGGGA
>CANQZR010000165.1 GCA_947628405.1 uncultured Clostridia bacterium | reverse complement strand
CCTTGAGGGGGGCTATCCTATTTAAACGGTTTAATTTAAACTTGCTTTATTATGACATAGCTTATGCAAAAAATAAAATGCTCCGCCTGAATAAGACCGGGACGGAGCATAATTATCAATGCATATGATTTGCACAGGAATATATTTTATATGACCTTATGCTTACTTTTCTTCTTCAAAGGATATCCATTCATATTCCGCAGTCAGGGGCAGGGAACTGTCATCAAAAGCGTTCAGCCAACCGTCTACGCCTGTGCCGCACCATGCGTTCATCATGATCTTTCCGGGGGTGGAGGGAATGTTTTCCGCTGCGGTGTGAGCTTCCGTTCCGTCAACATACCATACTATCTTGTCGGGATACCATTCAAAGGCATATGTGTGAAAACCCTCCGATGCGTCAAATCCCAGATCGTAAAGATATTCATGGTTACCTTTTCCGTCGGTGAAATAATTGAACTGCACTTTTGTAGTATCCTTGCCGAGTATCTCAACATCTATCTCGTCCCACGGATTATTGTCCGAAGGTCCGGTATAGGTAAAGAATGACGATACAACGCCGTCGTTCTTTATGGCTTTCATTGAAACTTCATAACGTCCGTAGCCGTAGAAATTCTTTGAGCGGAACTCTCCGCCTGTATAAGGTATATCGCCGCCCTCCGGATCGTTGTCGATAATAAGCTGCATCCTGCCGTTTTCAAATGTGCAGTTTGCGGCTCTCCAGTCAACGTTGAACATACTTCCGTTCGTCCAGCCGTCAGAAGCCTCGAACCATTCGGGACAGCCTTTGCTCAGATCGGCGCGGAAACTTCCCTCTCCGTTCCCGGAAGTTCCGCAGGAGCAGAATATCATAACGCATGAAATAGCTGCTGCAGCCGTTTTAAGGAATTTATTGATATTCATAAAAATACCTCCGTTATAATTTCATTTGTAAAATTATAACACAGTTTCCACGGCAACAAATATAAATTTTTTGACTTAAATATTATTTTTTTGATTTCTTTCCCGGCTCGCGCGATTCTCCCCAGTTGGAGCGGTAGTATTTTCTGCGAAATTCGTTCGGCGTCATTCCGGTATATTTTTTGAAAGTGCTTATAAAATGGCTGTGTGTTGTAAAAGCAAGGTAATTGCTTATGTCAAGTGAAGAATAATCCGAATATTTCAGCATATTCTGGGCAGTTTCAACACGTTTTACCGCAATATAGGTGCTGATAGTCACGCCTACTTCCTTGTGGAACATTCTTGACAGATATGCAGTGCTCAGATTTACCGATTTTGCTATGTCCTCCACGGAAATTCTGGAGTGAAGATTATCATAGATGTGATCCATTGCCATTATTACAGGCTTTGAATAAATATTTCCGCGTGATATCCTTTTCATCTGACCGGTAAAATCAAGGATCGCTTCGCTGTGCAGCTTGTGTATTTCATCGGCGGAGCTGCATTTGTCCGCTTTAAGGATATAAAGGTCGCTGAGAGTATAAGCGGTCTCCATTTCCATTCCGCCCTCAACGCAGAATCTTGTCAGCATTGCAACGGTAACTACAAAATGATATTTCAGATTTCTCAGCGGATCTTCGGAAAGAACGCCTGAACCGCTGCCGCCTAACGGCGTCATCAGTTTTTTTACGCTTTCTATATCTCCCGATTTAACGCAGTCGTAAAATTCAAATTCACGCTCAAAGGGAGAATGTTTGAAAGCGTACTCCCTGTTCATAAAAGCCTTGTATGTGAGAGCCTTGCCGGATTCAGCCATATATATCCTCCTTACCGCGGAAAACAAGCGGAAATATCATGGGCGTTTCAGCCGTCGAACATCGTTGTTGAAAGGTATCTTTCTCCAGTGTCAGGAAGTATCGCAACGATCGTTTTGCCTTTGTTCTCCGGGCGCTTTGCAAGCTCCAGAGCTGCCCATACCGCAGCGCCGGAGGATATTCCCACAAGCAGACCTTCACTTCTTGCGATACGTCTGCCTGCTGCAAGAGCGTCGTCGTTTGCAACGGGAATGATCTCATCATAAATTTTTGTATTGAGCGTTTCCGGAACGAAACCTGCGCCTATGCCTTGTATCTTATGGGCACCCGCCTTGCCTTCTGAAAGAACGGGAGAGCTTGCAGGCTCAACGGCAACGATCTTTATCCCGGGAGATCTTGATTTAAGATAAGCTCCGACTCCGCTTATAGTTCCGCCTGTGCCTACGCCTGCAACGAAAATATCTATTTTTCCGTCCGTGTCCTCCCATATCTCAGCGCCGGTGGTCTTTTCGTGTATCGCGGGATTTGCCGGATTGGTGAACTGAGACGGTATAAAACTGTCGGGTATCTCACCGGCAAGCTCCTCCGCTTTGGCGATAGCGCCGCTCATGCCTTTTGAACCGTCTGTAAGGACAAGCTCCGCACCGTAAGCCTTCATAAGTGCGCGGCGTTCGGCGCTCATTGTTTCGGGCATGGTGATGATAAGACGGTATCCTCTTGCGGCGGCGACGGCTGCAAGACCTATTCCGGTATTGCCGCTTGTAGGCTCGATAATAACG
>CANQZR010000164.1 GCA_947628405.1 uncultured Clostridia bacterium | reverse complement strand
AATATTATTACTGTGGTCTGTTTTTTGTCGCCTTTGATTTTTTTGCCGGCAGCGATCGACAATGACATCATTAATTCGGTAACTGAAAAGACAACAATAATTGTAAAAAACAAATACGGAACAGCAGGCTGATAACCAAGCAATGCAACCGTTACCGCACAAACAGCAAATACCGCAAGAATTTCAATTATCGATCTTATTATACGAATATCCTGCATATCACTGAAACGCAGCGGAAAGGTCCTGAATAATTTCAGATCGTTGATCCATTGTGATATTGCTGTCATGAACACAAAGTATGCCATAAAGAATGAAAAACCTACACTGTTGTCCGATCCGTCTTCGACAGATAATGCGATCAATATAAAATAAACCGAAAAAAACAAAAACACAAAATAGTCTGATCTTCTGAAGCCCAATACCGCAAGTTTTATTTTTCTTGAAAGCGGAACTTTTTTATTCATTGTGAAACCTCCTTATTTTTTACAAACATATCATACCGATCATAAGCCCCAATGCCGATACTGCCACGCTGAAAAAACACGCGATCATATCAGTTCCTCTCATAAATTATTTAATGTTCCACGAAATACTGTTCTTGTTTTTAAAACGCATCTCACAAATAAATATTATAAACGCAAGGAATATAATTTCAATGATGATTCCCGATATTCCGGAAAACACACCGAAAATATGCAGCCTGTCATTAAACTCTGCAATTTTTTCAACAGTATCTGAACCGTCCGTCAAGCCGAGCGATATCAACATAAACGCTGCCATGCAAGCTCCGCCGAAAAATGCTCCCCAAGGACCGTTTCTTGTTTTGAAAACAAAGCAGAAATATTCTATCGTCCAGAATATCATTGAAATAAAAATATACAGACCAATCATATTAAAAAATGTATTTGCGCCCATATTACTTGTAATTATCGCAATTATATTGATAAGAATTATTGCAAAGGTATTTACTGCCGATATAAATTCAAAAGATATTGCATTAAAATTGCAGACATCTTTCTTTTTTAACGGCAGAACACTCAGAAAATCATTTATATCTACCGAACAGTTGGGACACGCCGATCTTACATAAGAGTAAGAATTTTTATTCATTGTTCTGATCGTCGGAGCCGATGTTAAACCATAAATAAGAAAATTTACAAGCATAATAAACATCGGCGAAAAAATTCCTGCAATATATGACCGATCTCCGCTGATAAATGACACCGTAAAGATTATTGCAATAAATGCAATGTCAAAGATCAAAGCCGAAATAACTGCGGTTTTCAGTCTTATGCCCACCCCTGCGGCATATTTTTCAACGGCAAACGCTCGTTTCCTTTCTTCGGAAGTCATGTTCAACTCTCCTTTCCGTTCTACCAGATAGAATATGTAAGCAGATTTTCAGCATTTGGATTTTTCACCGAAACGCCCTCGAATTTATCCAGATCGGCGCGTTTTATCATTGCGTCAAATCCCGAATCGTGTTTCCGCAAACCAATTGTAAGCAGTTCGTTCTGCGCGTTGAGAATACTGTTTGCTCCGCTGATAACGGCGTATTTATCTTCAATTTCGTCAACAGACATGGACTCGCGAATACTGCCGTTTATAATAAGTGTTATAGTGTCGGCAATTTTGTCAAGGTCGCCTGTTATGTGTGTGGAAAACAACACCGCGCGTTTTCCGTCCGAAACAAATTCACGAAGAATATCCAGAATTTCAATTCTTGCAACGGGATCAAGTCCTGCGGTGGGTTCGTCAAGGATAAGCAGTTCGGGCGCGTGTGAAAGCGCTGCGGCTACCATTAATTTGGTCTGCATACCTTTTGAAAGTGCGGAAACTTTTTTATTTTCGTCAATTTCCCACTTTTTCAGAAAGCCGCTGAATTTTTCCTTGTCCCAGTTATCGTAAGCAGCGGCGCATACGGCGGCAATTTTCTTTATTGTTGAATTATAAAAGAAATAACTTTCGTCCGCAACATAGCCTATTTTATTTTTTACGGAAATTTCGTCGTCAATGTTGTCCAGTCCGCAAACGGTTATTTTTCCGCCGTTCCTTTTTACCATATTCATTATAAGGCGGATAATTGTGGTTTTGCCTGCGCCGTTCTGTCCTATAAGACCGTGAACCGTTCCTGCCTCGACCGAAAGATCAACATTATCAAGTTTAAAATCCTTGTATTCTTTTGAAAGGTTTTCGATCTTCAGAATATCATTCATCTTTATTACCTCCGTAAATTTTCTCTATTTCTTCAAATAATCTTTCCTGCGTAACGGAAAGTTTTTTCAGGTTTTTTGCTTTTTCGCGGAAATCTTCAAGAGCGTCGTTCAGCTGTTTTTCCTGAACGGCTTCGATATTGTCCGCTTTTACGAATGTTCCCTTACCTGCAACGGTATAGATAAGTCCTTCGTTTTCAAGGTCGGAATATGCACGTTTTGTGGTTATCATACTTACGTTCAGGTCGGCGGCAAGCTGTCTCACGCTGGGCATAAGCTGATGCGCTTTAAGTTCGCCGTTAAGTATGGCTTCCTTAATACCGTCCTTGACCTGTTCGTACATGGGCTTATT
>CANQZR010000163.1 GCA_947628405.1 uncultured Clostridia bacterium | reverse complement strand
TTGTTGTGCCATAGCATAAATAATATGTCCGTCCGGACATTATCGACCGGAGGATATTTCTGCCTGAACCTGCTTTGCATTACCGGCATATAATGTTATTGCCGGAATAAAACTGACCTGCGGAAACGCACAAAAATTTCCGGAAGTGATTATTTTAAAAAAAATCGTCAACAATAATACCATACGGCGGCGATTTCCCGAAAACAGCCGCAAACTCGGTAAAGTAGGAGTGTATGGAATGTCAGTAAAAAGGGGAGAGATCTATTATGCAGACCTCAGCCCGGTGGTCGGCTCGGAACAGGGCGGCATACGTCCCGTTCTGATAGTTCAGAATGATGTTGGCAATAAGCACAGTCCAACGGTAATAGCCGCTGCTATAACCAGCCAGCGCGATAAATCCAAGCTGCCCACCCATATCGAGCTGAATGCAGACAAATGCGGACTTCAAAAGGACAGCATCGTACTTCTTGAACAGATAAGGACTATCGACAAAAAAAGACTCAAGGAACGCATGGGCGAACTTGACCCTACGGCTATGACAAGAGTTGACAGCGCATTGTCTATCAGCTTCGGTCTGCAATAAAGGCTACATAAGACAAACGAGCAAAGCATACCGTTTTTCTTATGTGGCAGCTTCAAAAACTTTAAGGGTAAAGTCCCTGACAATAACCTTTTATCCGTGATATCCCTCCTGTGCTGCCGCAGGAGGGATATTTCCGCTTTAAAATGAAAAATTCCCCCTTGACAAAGATCCGTTCCTGTGGTACAATGATCTCATATCAAAAGGCTGTGAAGTGAAGAAGTAACTGTCTGCAAACCGTTTAAGAGAGTCCTTGGCAGGTGAAAAAGGGCACGGAGCTTTCGGCGAATACATCACGGAGCTTGTATCCCGAAATAACAGTAGGGATATGCGGTCAACGTCCGTTAAAGCGTTCAAAGGTCGGGAATATTCCCGATAAATTGAGGTGGTACCGCGGTTTTCGCCCTCTGCATACAGCAGAGGGCTTTTTGTTTTATCGGCGGAACTGCCGAAAGGTCGTGATATAAGTGAGATCATTTTCTGATTTCATGGTCTATGAAAAAGATCCGGTAAAAACAATATCAAATAAAAAGTAAGGAGAATTATTATGACTTTATATGACGAACTGGTGGCAAGAGGTCTTATCGCCCAAGTTACCGACGAAGAAGAGATCAAAAAAATGATAAACGAGGGCAAAGCCACGTTCTACATCGGCTTTGATCCCACGGCGGACAGCCTCCATGTGGGACATTTTATGGCGCTTTGCCTTATGAAGCGTTTGCAGATGGCAGGAAACCGTCCTATTGCCCTGCTCGGCGGCGGAACGGGAATGATCGGCGACCCGTCCGGCAAATCCGATATGCGAAAAATGCTCACAAAAGAGGACATAGACCACAATATCGAATGTTTCAAGAAGCAGATGAGCCGTTTCATTGACTTTTCCGACGGCAAGGCTATCATGGTAAACAACGCCGACTGGCTTATGAACTTGAATTATATCGACGTTCTGCGCGAAGTGGGCGCTTGCTTCTCGGTAAACAAAATGCTCACATTCGAGTGCTACAAGCAGAGAATGGAGCGCGGACTGACATTCCTTGAATTTAACTACATGATAATGCAGAGTTATGATTTCTATATGCTTTTCCAGAAATACGGCTGCAATATGCAGTTCGGCGGTGACGATCAGTGGGCAAATATGCTTGGCGGAACGGAGCTTATCCGCAAAAAACTCGGCAAGGACGCTCACGCAATGACGATCACCCTGCTGCTCAATTCCGAGGGCAAGAAAATGGGTAAGACCGAAAAAGGCGCGGTATGGCTCGATCCGGAAAAAACAAGTCCTTTTGATTTCTACCAGTACTGGCGGAACGTTGCGGACGCCGACGTCATGAAATGTATCCGTATGCTGACTTTCCTGCCTATGGAAGAGATCGAAGCAATGTCCGGCTGGGAGGGAAGTCAGCTGAACAAGGCAAAGGAGATCCTCGCCTTTGAACTTACAAAGCTGGTCCATGGCGAAGAAGAAGCCGTCAAGGCGCAGAACGGTGCAAAAGCACTTTTTGGCGGCAGCGGCAGCACGGACGATATGCCTTTTACGGATATCCCGGCGGCGGAGATCCCCACAGACGGTATAAATATTCTTGATCTGCTGGTAAAAACGGCTCTTGCCCCGTCAAAGAGCGAAGCGCGCCGGCTTGTTCAGCAGGGAGGGATTTCGGTAGATGACGTAAAAATTACCGATCCGAACGCTCTTATAAAGATAGAGTCGGAAGTGATCATCAAAAAGGGAAAGAAAGTTTTTCACAAGGCAGTAAAAGCATAAGCTGCGCCGCAAAAGGCTGATTTTTATATTTTTTCAGCGTACCGAATAAATGATAATTTTGCGCGAAGCGCAAAATTATCATTTAGTGTTGAGAGTTGAGAGTTAAGAGTTGAGATATTATAATTTTGCACGCCAAACATGATAAACAATAGCTGGTCGAGCTGAGCCCAGCTCGCAGGGTCAAGGGGCAGAGCCCCTTGTCGCTTTCCGCAGAAAGCGAAATCCCCTTAAAAAGAGCTCCGCAAGGGGTGAATTGAAGCCGTCTTGCG
>CANQZR010000162.1 GCA_947628405.1 uncultured Clostridia bacterium | reverse complement strand
TTTTCGTCTATCATTTCAACTGCAAGATCTGTTCGTATGGACATATTGAAAATTCCTTTCCGGTTATTTTCGGCATGGATTTGTATAAAATGCTTAAAAAAACTTGTGAAAATTTTCTGTCTTTTTTGATGTTGCCTATTGAAAAAAGTCAGGAAAAATGTTAATATTATTATTAGGCTTGTGCAGGGATATTAAAGGATTAGGGCAGCCGTACTGTCAAATCGCTGAAATTCCCGCGGCTTAGATGAGTCATTACATCTTTGCTCAGCCGAAAAAATGTACAAATGACATTTTTATCGGTAACCGGTATCGCAAAGCCGTCCGTGTCAGGTTTTGAATGTCGTTCATGCCGAATTTTATTTTAGTGTTTCCGAAAAACGTAAAATTATTTAAGGAGAGAAAAGTATGCCAAACATCAAATCCGCAAAGAAAAGAGTAAAGGTCATCAAGGCTAAGGCTATGCAAAACAAAATGGTAAAGTCCAACCTCAAGACCGTTCTTAAAAACGCCGACGCTGCCTGTGCAGAAAAGGCTGAAAATTCCGAGGCTGCTATCAGACTGGCTATGAAAAAAGTGGATCAGGCTGCCGCAAAGAACATCATTCACAAGAATGCCGCAGCAAGAAAGAAATCCCAGCTTGCCAAGAAGCTGAATGCGACCAAGGCATAAGTCAAAAAATAACCCGGCTGTCCGTTAAGGGCAGCCGTTTTGTTTTTTCTGCGAATAATCCCGTTCCTTTATGCGCATAATATTTTAAAACGCAGCCGAAAGGAATGGTAATATATGCTTGCATCAAAAGCAGTTATCGAAAAAGTGACCGGACGTGAAATAATCGATTCAAGAGGAAACCCTACAGTCGAAGCCGAAGTGTGGCTCTCCGACGGGACCGTTGGCAGAGGCGCAGCCCCAAGCGGAGCAAGCACGGGAATTTTTGAAGCTCTTGAACTTCGTGACGGCGACAATAAACGCTATGGCGGAAAAGGCGTCCTGAAAGCGGTATCAAACATAAACAACACACTGAATATGTCTCTTAAAGGTATCGATCCTGCCGATACCATGCGTGTTGACAGCACCATTATCAGTGCCGACGGAACAGAAAATAAATCCAAGATCGGCGCAAACGCCATGCTTGCAGTATCTCTTGCCGCAGCAAGAGCCGCGGCAGCGCATTATAAAATGCCTCTTTACCGTTTTATCGGCGGAATAAACGGCGTAAGGCTTCCGATACCGATGATGAATATCCTCAACGGCGGAGCGCACGCCGCAAACAATCTTGATGTGCAGGAATTTATGATAATACCTCACGGCGCTGAAAGTTTCCGCAGTGGGTTAAGACAATGCTCCGAAGTTTATCATAAACTTGCGGATATACTGAAAGCAAACGGACACAGCACAGGAGTAGGCGACGAGGGAGGATTCGCTCCCGACCTGAGCGGTGAGGAAGAAGCCATAGAAATGATCCTTGAAGCCATAGACCAAGCCGGATATAACGCAGGAAAGGATTTTTCCATAGCCCTTGACGCCGCTTCAAGCGAATGGAAGTCAAAAGATACAAAGGACTATTTTCTTCCCAAAAAGAAACTTCACCGCAGTGCCGACGAACTTATTGCGGAATGGAAAAATCTTTGCGAAAAATACCCCATAGTTTCTATAGAAGATCCTCTTGACGAAGAGGACTGGGAGGGCTGGCAGAGGATCACGAAACAGCTGGGAGACAAAGTAACGCTTGTAGGCGACGATCTTTTCGTGACAAATTCGCAAAGGCTGAAAAAGGGCATTGAAAACGGCTGTGCAAATTCAATACTGATAAAGCTCAATCAGATAGGCACGCTTACCGAGACGCTTTCGGCAATACGTCTTGCCAAGGAAAACGGTTACGGAACTATTATTTCTCACCGGAGCGGTGAAACGGAAGATACCTTTATCGCCGATCTTGCCGTTGCAGTAAACGCCGGGCAGATCAAAACAGGCGCTCCCTGCCGCAGTGAACGCACGGCAAAATACAACAGGCTTATAAGGATCGAAGAACAGATCTATAACGTTTCAAAATAAAATAATTTTATGCCGCATGAATGGAGCATTTTCATGCGGCATTTACTTTTAGCCATGTAACAGCAAAGGATAGCTCCCTCGAGGGAGCGAGTCGGGTTAGCGTTAAGCTGTTAACATATCAATTATTAACTCTCAATACTAAATGATAAAAATCAGCATTCTCACTATATGACCTTGTAGAAAAAATTAAAAAATTTCACGCAAAGTATTGCAATTTGTAAAAAATATATGTATAATGTAATTATAACCACGATTTGTAAAAGCCGCCTTAGCCGCATGGGAAAATATCCGCGGCTTTTTAAAACGGCGCCTGAAAATTTTTTTAAAGGAGCAATAATTATGGACGATATGAATCCTAATGGCAATAATCCTTTTGATGAGCAGAATATGCAGGAGGAACAAAAACCGAATACTTATGACCCATACAATCAGCCTGCGCAGAACTACGATCCATATAATCAGCCTGTCAACCCGTATGCTCAGCAGAATACACAGCCGGGAGCCGGTCAGTACGGTCAGACCTCACAGAATAACGACCCCTACGCTCAGCAGGGACAGTATTCACAGCCCTACGATCAGCCCTATGGTCAAAGACCGCAGGGACAGTATATGCAGGACGTCAGCTCCCCTTACAACCAGCAG
>CANQZR010000161.1 GCA_947628405.1 uncultured Clostridia bacterium | reverse complement strand
CCCCCTTGAGGGGGCTACCCTATTTAAAACGGTTTAATTTAAACCTACTTTGGGGGTGACGAAGCCCGTGGGGGCTTCCCCACAAATTATCTTTTATCTCAACAACAAAATAGTATAGTCATATTTTATTATACCGCAATTTCATAAAATAAGCAATACAAATTATAAATAATTTCCCGTAACATTTTTGTTCATATTTCCAACATATAAAAATTCAAAAGATATTTGATAAATCATGCTTGACCATATCGGAATTATGTGGTAAAATAAATGTATCAAAATTCGACCGATAGTCGAAATACGAAATAATTTGCCGCTTTTAAATCATACTATAAATGTTATTATATTTTTTTTGCGCATTATTCGACCAATAGTCGAAAATTAGAACTTTCTGCCCCGAAAGTTTGACCAAAAAAATCTATTACGAAAGGAACGCGATATTATGAACCCATTTCTTACTGCCGCAGGAATAGCGGGAGCTGCCGCCGCGGCAGGCACCGCCGGCGCTTTCACGGCAGCTTATGTCCTGTTCAACAGGACCATACCCAGACAGGACCAACTCCGCGTCGATATCAGCGAAATGGCTGATATGGATAAATGGGAGGATTACAAAAAGATAATCCACCCGAATAAAGAATGGCTCCTTGAACAAAACATGGAACATATCATCATAAGATCCCGGGACGGTCTTGCCCTCCACGGCGACTATATCCCTGCAAACGGATCTTCCGACACAATAGCGATAACATTCCACGGATATACCGGCAGCGGACTTTCGGACTGCGCTTCGATCGCTTCATTTTTCCTTAAAAAGGGATATGACTGCCTTGTAGTGGACAACCGTGCCCACGGAAAAAGCGAGGGAAAATACGTCGGCTTCGGCATACTTGACAGGTACGATTGCCTTGAATGGATAAAGTATGTTACCGACCGCTTCGGCAGCGGCAAAAAAATAATCCTTTACGGAGTTTCAATGGGAGCGTCTACCGTTCTTATGGCGGCAGGATCTCCGCAGCTTTCTCCGGACGTTAAAGCTATAATTTCAGACTGCGCGTTCACGTCGCCTTATGACGTATTCGCTCACATTCTTAAAAGAGATTACCACCTGCCGCCGTTCCCGGTAATGAATATAAACGACGAGCTTTGCAGAAAAAAAGCCGGTTACGGTTTCAGCGACTATTCCACCCTTACGGCTGTAAAGGATACCTTATGCCCTATATTGTTCATTCACGGAGCGGACGACAATTTCGTCCCTACATGGATGAGTGAAAAGAATTACAAAGCCTGCAATTCACCTAAAGAACTGCTTATCGTTGAAAATGCAGGTCACGCCGCAAGCTATTATGAAAATGTTCCGCTTTACGAAAAAACCGTTTCGGATTTTCTTGAAAAATATCTGAACGCTTAACGAAGGGAAGTCTGTAAAATGAAAGAATTTAACATCAACGGCGCAGTAATGCAGTGCTATCCTCTGACCGCCGCCCAGAGGCTGCACAATTATACCATAAAGTACGCTCCCCATCAGGTGCTTTGCATAGGCACAGGATTTTATGTAAAACAGGACGTTGATTTCGATATTCTTAAAGAAGCCATATATGAATCCTGCAAACGTTTCGATTGTATGCGCCTGCGCTTTGTACAGGATAACGACGGCACTGTATATCAGTATATCGTTCCCTTTGAAGAAAGGGATATCCCTTTCTTTGATTTTTCATCATGGAACGAAACGGACGCCCACAACGAAATGAAAAAATGGACTGCCGTTCCGTTTGAACGCTTCAATTCGCCTATGAACCGCATAGTGATGATAAAGCTCCCGGACGGATACAACGGGATCTATCTGAAAGTAGATCATATGACCATGGATTCAAGTGCGCTGATAGGTTTTGACAGCGACGTACTGACGATCTACTGCGCAAAAAAATACGGCACGCCTATGCCAAAGACCGACCCTATGCCCTATCTTGATGCAGTAAAAAAAGATCTGGAATACGAAGCCGGTTCGCCTGCAAAACAGCGTGACGCCGAGTTCTGGGCGGAGGAACTTGCTAAAAAAGAGCCTATGTACACGGATTTTACCGGAATGGGCAGGCTTCTTACCATGCGCCGTGAGCTGAACAAGCCGAGACTGCGGAGCTGCATGGTAGTTTCACGGGATCCTCAGGCGGACATTTCGGTTTATTCGCTGGAAGAAGAACCGTCAAAACGGCTGATGAAATTCTGCGAAGAAAACAATGTCCCCATGGCAACTCTGCTGCTCATGGGTCTGCGGACGGTGCTTTCCAAATTCAACAACGACGAAAAGGACGTTTCCATAAAGACCTGTGTTGCAAGGCGCGGAACGCTTCTTGAAAAACGTTCCGGAGGAACAAGGATACACTTCTTCCCTCTGCGGACGATAATACCGCCGAAAACTAAGTTCATAGACGCTCTGCACATTATCCAGAGCGAGCAGAACAGGATATTCCGCCATGCGAATTATGACCCGATCGCCCTTACAATGGAACGCGGCAGGCGCTACAAACTCACTCCCGGCGCAAGCTATGAAAGCATAAGTCTTACCTATCAGCCGCTCACCATAAGGCAAAGGGACGCTGAACTTCCCGACGTGGATTACAAGAGCTTCTGGTACTCCAACGGAGTTGCCGCTCAGCCGCTGTATCTGACAGTAATGCACCGCACTACAGACAACGGTTTGAATTTCAATTTTGAATACC
>CANQZR010000160.1 GCA_947628405.1 uncultured Clostridia bacterium | reverse complement strand
ACATTATTGACATAGTTATGGTAATATTATATCATATATTCTGCAAAAATACAAATTACAATTTGGTTAAGATATTCCGGAAACAAATTACATTTTGGCAGAAATAATTGCATTTTGTAAAATAAAATATTGCAGAATTGTTACAAATTTGATTTTGCTATTGACAAGTATATTATATGTGATATAATATACTTCGTTGAGTCAAATTAATGGAAATATCGACAGGGGAGAGATATCTTGTGGAAGTGATCCCATATATTGAGTTCAGCCTATATGAAATGTTCCACATATTTATATTCTGGTCATTCATAGGCTGGTGTATAGAAGTCTGTTACATGACCCTTGAAACGGGCGAGTATCAGAACAGAGGGTTTCTGAATATGCCTATATGTCCTATCTACGGGTTCGGTGTGATAATGGTGGTGGTATTTTTCCGGCCGCTGTCACATACGTTCATTCCGCTGTTCCTGGTAACGGGACTGTTATGCACAACATTTGAACTCCTTGTGGGGCTGGGAATGGAAAAGATGTTCCATGCCAGATGGTGGGATTATTCTCACGAAAAGTATAATTACAAAGGCTACATATGTCTGAAAGTATCTATCCTATGGGGAATGGGCTGTGTGATCGTTATAAGGATAGTTCAGCCTATGGTGGAAAAGGTGATAGACTTTATGCCGGTAAAGCTGGGACTGGCTCTTATAGTGATATGGTCGGTGCTTATAGTAATAGACCTGATATCTTCGATATGTGCGGTAAACAAGCTGAATAACCGCTTGAAACAGATAGATGAGATATCAAAGATCATGCTTCTCAGCTCGGTAAAGATCGGAGAAAAACTTACAAATGAAACTCTGGAAATAAAGGGTAAATATGACGGCTTTATCGAAGCCAAAGACGCCAAAACTCAGGAATGGCGTGACAGGTACGAACGGTATGTTGCCACAAAGGAAGGTCGGTCACGTTTTGCGGAACTGAAAAAGAAATATGCCAAGATAGTTGACGCGACTGATTTCAAAGTCAGTGAGTGGCGTGAAAAATATGACAAGCTGATCGGCATGAGGGACCGTTCGGTAGAGCGTCTGCTTAAAGCCTTTCCGGATATCCGTTCCACGTCTTATTCCGAATCGCTGGAGGAACTGAAAAACAAACTTTCGGCGGCTAAATTCCGCCGTGTAAAGCATAAGGATAATGACGGCGAAACGGCTGACGGAACAGATACCGATGAAAACAAATGATATCAGGAAATAAAATGTGATTTTTCTGTTAAATGCATAAAAAGCGTATTGACATATTGTGCAGAATGTGATATAATCAGTAAAGTTAGACAACCTTTAAGTTGATCCCGTGAGATCGACAAGGCAGTCGCTTATTTAAACATTCTGCGGCAGCAGGCGTATACCGGAACTCTTGCTTGTGAAGATATGAGCAGGTCTTACGCTGCCGTAAAAATTATGATAATAAGTTGATGATACCTGTCTGTGTCGGTCACGGACAGGTATTTTTATTTTTGGGAAGTCAGGGGGAACGAGCGTTGGATATATCGTCTGTTGATCCTAAAGCCGTCATAATGGACGAAAATGCCATGACAAGAGCAGTTGCGAGAATTTCATATGAAATACTTGAACGCAATAAGGGCGCGGAAGGTCTTTGCTTTATAGGCATACTTTCACGCGGTATATGCATTGCCGAACGGATAGCGGCAAAGCTGTCCGAACTTGAAGGGATATCTCCGGAGGTAGGCAGGCTCGATATAACCGCATACCGTGATGATGAAAAACACTCCGATTCAGCCGACAGGACGGACATTCCCTTTGACGTCAAAAACAAACGGGTAATAATCGTTGACGACGTTATTTTTACCGGACGGAGCGCGCGCGCCGCAATAGACGCGGTGATGAAGCGCGGCAGACCGAAAAATATACAGCTTGCGGTTCTGGTAGACAGGGGACACAGGGAACTTCCCATACGTCCCGATTATGTGGGAAAGAACGTTCCCACTTCAAGGGGCGAGTCGGTCAAAGTCATGATGAAAGAGACGGACGGTTTCGATAAGGTAGTAATTTTTGAGTAGGAGGCTGTGAAATGGATAGTATTCTTCTGAAAAACGTCCGCGCCGCTGACGGCAGGAAAGACGAGATCTGCGATATTTTCATAGCCGACGGTATAATAAAGGACATGGGCGGAAATATTGCCGTTCAAGCTGACAGGATCATAGACGGCGGCGGAAAGCTTGCCGTTATCCCCACACTTTTTGATATGCACGTTCATTTCCGCGACCCCGGATATACCCATAAAGAGGACATTCTTACAGGTTGCGCGGCTGCGCTTGCCGGCGGTGTTTCGGGAGTGGTCTGTATGCCGAATACCGATCCGCCTATAGATAGTCCCGAAACGGTGGAGTACATTCTCGACAAGGCGAAAGATACAGGCGTGGAAGTTTATCCTGCCGGCTGTATAACAAAGGGAATGAACGGCGGCGAGCTTTACGACCATACAAAGCTGGGAGTACGGATAATTTCCGACGACGGCAGACCGGTAAAAAATGCCGAACTTATGCGTCGGGCTCTGGAAAATACAAACAAAAACGGACTTCTTGCGGCTTCCCACTGTGAGGATCTGGACATAATAAACGGCGGTATCATCAACAAAGGAAAGATATCCGAAAAACTCGGCGTAAAAGGCATGGACAGAGCTTCAGAGGACAGCATTACCGCCCGTGAGATCGCGCTTGCGGACTCCTGCGGCGCAAGGATACATATCTGCCATGTTTCCACAAAGGGCAGCGCGGAAATTATCCGCGGCGCTAAAAAACGAGGCATAAAAGTTACCTGCGAGACCTGCCC
>CANQZR010000159.1 GCA_947628405.1 uncultured Clostridia bacterium | reverse complement strand
TCGCCGTCTGCGGACGGCGACAAGGGGCTTTGCCCCTTGACCCCACCAGCGCGGCTGCGCTGGACCAGCTATTGTTTATCATGTTTGGCGTGCTAAATTATAATATCTCAACTCTTAACTCTCAACTCTCAACACTAAATAATAATCAACTTTTTATTGTGACATAGCCGTAACTAAAAATATCGGAACAGCAATTTTAAACCGTTCCGATATTTTTTATTTGGCTATGTCACACTTTGTATTATATATGCAAAAAAGTGTTAATCAGTCTCCCCAGCAGCTTCCTACCTGATAAGCAGGATTTGAAGAATTTGAAGAGCTGTACGGACAGCTTCCGCTTCCGTAGGAAGAACTGCTGTCGCCCCAGCAGCTTCCTACCTGATAAGCGGAATTTGAAGAATTTGAAGAACTGTACGGGCAGCTTCCGCTGACTGATCCGGTCTTGTTTCCGGCAACAGAAGAATTATCTTTTCCGCAGTTTCCGGATGATGAAGAATTGCAGCTTCCGGAATTAAAAAGCTGAGGAACGAGCCATTCAAGGATATTTGTTCCCTGACTGCCGTTCTGAAGAGGACAGCCTGACGAATTTCCGCTGCTGCATGAATTGCCGTTGGCACATTCCGTGCCCGGAGCACACTGTGTTTCACAGGGAGTAACGGGCGTACAGCTTACAGAACCGTCGCTGTTGGTTTTGCACTGCGTTTCACAGGGAGTAACGGGCGTACAGCTTATTGAACCGTCGCTGTTGGTTTTGCACTGTGTTTCACAGGGAGTAACGGGCGTACAGCTTATTGAGCCGTCGCTGTTGGTTTTGCACTGTGTTTCACAGGGAGTAACGGGCGTACAGCTTATTGAGCCGTCACAATTGGTCTTGCACTGCGTTTCACAGGGTCTGCACTCGGTAACGGCAGGAGCTTCGGTCTTTTCCGGCTGCTTTGTCTCGGAAGGAGCAGCAGTTTCCTGCGGTTTTGGAGAAGTTTCGGGAACTTTTTCTGTTTCCGGTGCTTTTGTTTCTTCCGGACGTTTTTCCGGTGCCGAGGTCGTTTCCGGCTCCGGCTCGGTTTCGGGGGCGGAAGTTACCGTAGTTTCGGCAGGGCTGTCCGTTCCGGGCAGAGGCGCCGTTTCCGAAAGATCCGCAGAAGCCGCAAAGAACTGAGTCCAGTAATAGATACCGTTTTCATATGCCACGCCTACCCCTATGTATTCCATATTTTCATCAAGAATATTTGCGCGGTGTCCGGCAGAATTCATCCATGCATTCATAACGCTTTGCGGACTTTTCTGACCGTAGGCGATATTTTCCGCAGCGGCACTGTATGTTATGCCTGCGTCTGAAATTGCCGTAAAGCAGCTTGTTCCGTCTGGACGTGTATGTGAAAACAACTGTCTTATTTCGCCCGCTCTTACATTTGCAGCCTGACTGAGCTTAGGAGAGAACTTCAGGGGAGAAAGTCCGTAAGAGGCTCTTTCCGAATTGACGATACCGGCGATCTGTTCAGCGTATTCTGCAAGGTCACTGCTGTCGTAGGAAGCCGATGATGTTTCCTGTATGTTTTTTTCGCTGTTCATTGCATATGCTCCGAAAGCTGCGCCGAACATGAAGATACAGGATACAGCGGCGGCTGCCGCTTTTTTCAGTTTCATAATATACCTCCTGAACATTTTATTGGAAAATAAGCTCCTTTTTTCTTTGTCGGAAAATATCTTCCTTAATTGGATAATAACATTTATGACAATTAAAGTCAATGCAAAATGTTTTCCATAAAAGCAGGGTATATTTTCTATGAAAAAATAAATTTGTTCATTTTTGCCGCAAATTATGCTGACAATTGAATTTAAAGGTTATAAGACAATTGATTTTCAATTATTTTTTTATAAAATGCCCGATATAATTTTCCGGTATTTTGTTTTTAAGGAATAATTTTTCAGAAATAAAAAAGGCAGAATATCCCACAAAGAGATATATCTGCTTTTTTACATATCGGACGATCTTATTCCCGTTCCGCAGAAAAAAGCGGCAGTATCTTATCAAATACCGCCGCGTTGATTTTATTCTTCGATCTGCTTGCCGAGGAACTGCGCTGCCGCCTGAATAAGGTTCTGCTGGACCTCGTTGGCTACGGCTTCGTTGTTAGGAGCCAGAAAAGCTACCGCTCCGGTAACATCACCCGATGCAAGTATCGGCGAGCAGGCAATGGCAGGACGGTCTATCCCTTCTACAGGGCAGACCTTGGCGTCATTATGGGAAGTATAAAGGTAATTCTTCCGGCTTTCAAGGTATTCCTCCAAAGCCTGAGAAACACGTCTTTCGCTGAATTCCTTTTTCTGTACGCCGGCTACCGCCACAACATGATCTCTGTCGAAAACTACAGTGGGACAGTTTGCCAGCTTGGTCATTACCTCGGCGACCTGAGCGGCTGAACCTGCCATTTCGTTTATGGCACTGTATTTTTTAAAGATGACTTCTCCGTCGCTGCTTGTGTAGATCTCAAGCGGATCGCCTTCGCGGATACGCATTGTACGTCTTATCTCCTTGGGGATAACAACACGTCCGAGATCGTCGATGCGCCTGACAATACCCGTTGCTTTCATTTTATATTCCTCCGTTTATTTTTATTTAAATAATTGTTGTATCAATAGTTTTTCACATAGATTTTGGATTATACATTTCAATTTTAAAACTGCGGATATCGGAGAAATCAAGGAAAAAATTTCTTTTTAAAGAAAGATATGTCATAACAAAAGGTTGATTTTCATTTATAATTTTTTAAACGTACCAATAAATGATAATTTAGCGCTCTAAACGAAAGAAAATTATAGCTGGTCGAGCTGAGCCCAGCTCGCAGGGTCAAGGGG
>CANQZR010000158.1 GCA_947628405.1 uncultured Clostridia bacterium | reverse complement strand
ACCGATCCTTTCGGACCGGGGGAGGGACTTTTCACAAGCGAATTTTACGGGAACTGTTTCAGCGCGCTGACGGAAAACGGCATACTCGTCAATCAGCATGAAAGTCCTTATTATGCAGATGACGCAAAAGCTATGCAGAGAGCTCACAGGCGGATAAAAGAATTTTTTGACATCTGTCGGGTATATCAGGTACACATTCCCACATATCCGTCCGGACACTGGCTGTTCGGGTTCGCTTCAAAAAATATCGATCCCCTGAACGCCGACGCGGAAAAATGGAACGCTCTCGGGATAAAAACGAAATACTACAATACGGATCTTCACAAGGGCTGTTTTGCAATTCCCAATTATGTAAAGGAATTGCTTGAAAATTCATGATCCGGAAAGGATAACTTATGCAGACAGAAAGAAAAGCCTTTATAGGCTGCGACTGCGAATATGAAAAGGCAAAGACCGTTATTTTCGGAGCGCCTTTTGACAGTACGACCTCTTACCGCCCGGGAACGCGTTTTGGCTGTTCGGCGATACGTTCCGAGAGCTTCGGGATAGAAACATATTCCCCTTATCAGGATAAAGACCTGCTGGACTATGACATTTTCGATTCAGGCGATCCGGAACTTTGTATCGGTTCGGTGGAAACGGCTCTTGAACAGATAGAAAAAATTGCCGACGAAATATTTGCCGACGGGAAACGTCCCGTTATGCTTGGCGGTGAACACTCGGTCACTCTGGGAGCGGTCCGTTCCGCGGTAAAAAAATATAACGATCTTTACATTGTTCAGTTTGACGCACATGCAGATCTTCGGGACGATTATTTAGGCGTGAAAAATTCCCACGCCTGCGTTATGAGAAGATGTCATGAGCTTGTGGGAGACGGACATATTTTTCAGTTCGGGATACGCAGCGGAGAACGTGAGGAGTTCCGCTTTGCCGAAAAGCACACGAAAATGCACCGCTTTGATGTTAACGGGGTAGAAGAAATCCTTGATACGCTCAAAGGCAAAAAGGTTTATCTTACCATTGATATGGACGTACTTGACCCGTCGGAATTTCCCGGAACGGGCACGCCGGAAGCCGGAGGAGTTTCTTTCAAGGAACTGCTGAATGCCGTTCTTGAACTTAAAGAACTTGATATCGTTGCTGCCGACCTTAACGAGCTTTCTCCACACTATGACCCGAGCGGTATATCTACCGCGCTTGCCTGCAAACTTCTGCGCGAAGTTTTGCTTATGCTGGAGTAGTTAATACTGCAAGAATGTTGAGAGTTGAGATAAATGCATAATTCGTAATGCGTAATTATTTTCACTCTCAATCCTTTAGCTTGCAGATAGACCGAAACTCAAAGGGTGAAAATATGGCTTTTATCGGGTTATTGTTCGTATTGTTGATTGCAGCTGTAATAATTTTGATTATTGGAATAGTTCCTATTATTATTGGAACAGTCCTATACAATAAGACAGAACATAAAAAAATAGGAATTGTTTTCAGAATATTGGGGTACATAACTTTAATTCCCTCGATTATTATAGGTGTGTTGATGGCAATTATTATGTTTCGCAAGTTCTGATTTATCATTATTTTTAAAATTTGAAAGGAGCATTTCAAATGCTGTTATTGGACGAACTTAAAGTAGAGCTGGAAGGCTACCGCAAGGATATGAAACAGCTTTACGAAATTCTTGATATCGACAGGGCAAAGGAGGAAATTGTCCGTTTGCGTGAGGAATCAAGCAAGGACGGTTTCTGGAACGATATTGAAAATTCCCAGAAAGTAATGCAGACCATAAAGCACCACGAAGCCACAATTGAAAGCTATGACAAGCTCAACGAAAAATTAGAGGACGCTCTTACCATGATAGAACTTGCCATGGAAGAAGAGGACGACGAAGAGACTGCAATGGAGATAAAGCGTGACGCGGAGCATTTCAAGAAAGAACTTGAAGCAATGAAGCTGACAACGCTTCTCACCGGCGAATACGACAGCAAGAACGCTATCCTTACGTTCCATGCAGGCGCAGGAGGAACGGAGGCGCAGGACTGGGCGCAGATGCTTTTCAGAATGTACAATATGTGGGCGGAGAGCCACGGCTACAAGGTAACGACTCTTGATTATCTTGACGGTGATGAAGCGGGATTGAAATCTGCGTCTTTGCTTGTTGAGGGAATAAATGCTTACGGATTTTTAAAATCGGAAATGGGCGTTCACCGTCTGGTAAGAGTTTCGCCTTTTGACGCGTCAGGACGGAGACACACTTCCTTTGCTTCTCTTGAAGTCATGCCGGAAATGAGCGAAGCGGATACGAATATTGAAATTCGTCCGGAGGATCTGGAGATAGATTTTTACCGTGCCAGCGGCGCGGGCGGACAGAAAGTAAACAAGACTTCCTCGGCGGTGCGTTTAACACATATCCCAACGGGAATAGTAGTTTCCTGCCAGACCCAGAGAAGCCAGTATCAGAACAAGGATTACGCCATGAAAATGCTTATGTCAAAACTTGTTGAAATAAAAGAGCGTGAACACCTTGAAAAGATCGAAGACATCAAAGGCGTTCAGAAAGAGATCGCATGGGGCGCACAGATACGTTCGTATGTATTCATGCCCTACACTCTTGCGAAAGACCACCGCACGGGATTTGAGAATGGCAACATAGGTGCGGTAATGGACGGCGATCTTGACGGTTTCATCAACGCTTACCTGACGGCGCTTTCACATGGAACATTACAGAAATAAATGATAATTTAGCGCTTCGCGCAAAATTCAAAATTTCCAAAACAGTCCGGTGGACTGTTTTGGACAAAGCAAAATTTATGATATATGTTGCCAAACAGCTCACTGGGCTGTTTGGCAAGACTTAAACTATAGTAATTGTTAGTGCCAAGGGGAACGC
>CANQZR010000157.1 GCA_947628405.1 uncultured Clostridia bacterium | reverse complement strand
CAAGGGCTTTGACCCGAGAAAACTTCTTGCTCCCGGCTTTGAAGCTATCAAGGCTACGGTCAAGGAAAAAATGGAACTGTTCGGTTCTGTAGGCAAAGCCTGATCTTCTGAATTTACAGCATAGTTAAGGGACTACCGTATGGCAGTCCCTTATTCTATGGGCAAAATGTTTTTCGTTTATTGTACCGGCAGCAGAACTTTTCAGTTATTCCCTTTTATAAGAATATTGTTTTCCGCTTTCATAAACATCTTGTAAACAGGCGATATCATAATAAAATCTTCCGCGATCTTATCCGCAAGCCTGTCGCTGAAAAGCAGATCGAAATCCTTGCTTTCGCAGGAGACTCCCATTTCGCGGCGGTTGAGCCAGTCCTTTTCCTCGGGAGAAGCGTCGGGAAAATGATCCTTTTTGTAGAAATCTCCGTAAAGCGTGAAAATATCCTGATTCCTGTATGCTTTCAAAGCGGTTTTTGCAGATCTGTCCTTATTCAGGATAAGTGAACGTATCTCGGTCATTGTTTCGGTAGAAGCGTAATAATATCCGCAGCCGTAGCTGAAGCCTTTGACGGAAATGCTGAAATAAAATCCCGGCAGGGACTTGTATGCGTCTGTCGTTCTGCTGAACGTGTACCATAGGTGATCGCGGAATACCGATTTTCCTCTTGAATACCGCGCGTCACGGTAGATACGGGAGATCCGCTTAGGATCGCAGATAAATTTATCGTCTATGCCAAGCATGGCGTCGGTGAGCTTTACAACAAGTTCCCTGAAAGGATAAAGAACGTAATTGTTGTAGTCCTCTTTATGTTCGGTAAACCATGTTTTGCTGTCGTTGAGGCAATTTTCAAAAAGGAAATCGAGCGACTTGGGTGAAAAATTCATTTTAAACATCTCCGATAATTTTTTACGTTTTCAATTATAACTCATATCCTGCCGGATTTCAATAGCTGACAGGAAATTTCCCGAAATATCCTGCCGGGCGTTGACAAGCTGCCGGAAATGTGGTATAATCAATACAATTAATTTGATAAGCGCAGTTCATTTGTACCTTCCTGCGCGTTGAAAAATCAAAACCGGGACTGTATTTTCCGGTGTGAAGTATTTCTTCACGCCTTTTTTATTTAAAAAATTTTTGGAGGAACATTATGTATACGCTGAAAACCGAAGCTGCTTTTGACAGCGCGCACTTTCTTTCAGGCTATGACGGAAAATGCAGCAATCTGCACGGACACAGGTGGGTGATCGCTGCGGAAATAATGTCGGAAAGCCTTAAAGAAAGCGGTCAGCTGCGCGGAATGGTAACGGATTTCGGGGATATCAAAAAAGATCTAAGAGCGCTTGCGGACAGCTTTGACCACTCGTTCATCTATGAAAAAAATTCTCTTAAAGAAGCGACTGTTTCCGCACTTAAAGATGAAAATTTTAAGCTGATAGAAGTTGATTTCCGCCCCACGGCGGAAAATTTTGCCGTGTATTTTTATAAACGTCTTGAAGATATGGGATATTCCGTAAAAAAAGTCACCGTTTATGAAACCCCGGACAACTGCGCAAGCTATTCAAAGGAATGATATAAATGCATACGGAATACAGGATCGCCGAGACCTTTTCAAGCATAAACGGCGAGGGAACAAAAGCAGGTCAGCTTGCGTTCTTTATAAGATTTACAGGCTGCAACCTGAATTGTTCATACTGCGATACAAAATGGGCGAACGAAAAAAATGCTCCGTTTGTTTCCATGACGACGGAGGACATTCTTGAAGCGGCAAAGAAAAGCCGGATAAAGAATATCACCGTTACCGGCGGAGAGCCTCTTATACAAAAGGACATCATACCGCTTATCCGACTGCTGTGCGAAAATGATTTTGATGTTGAGATAGAAACGAACGGTGCAGCGGATATTTCCGAAGCCGTGAAAATTTTCCCGAACCGTCCTGCAATAACGCTTGATTATAAGCTGCCGTCAAGCGGAATGGAAAAGTTCATGCTCATGGAAAACTACGGATATCTCGGCAAGACAGACACGGTAAAATTTGTTTCGGGAAGTATTGCCGACCTTGAAAAAGCGGCTGAAATAATTTCCGCATACAAATTAACGGAAAAATGCCATGTTTATCTAAGCCCCGTTTTCGGAAAAATTATTCCGGAAGATATAGTAAATTTTATGCTGAACAATGATCTTAACGGAGTAAATCTGCAATTGCAGCTGCACAAATATATATGGGATCCCGATAAAAGAGGTGTGTGATTTGGATAAAATAAATTATGCGGAAATAGAAAAGCATATCAGGGGAATTTTGCTTGCTCTTGGCGACGATCCGGACCGCGAAGGGCTAAGGGAAACTCCTGCCCGTGTTGCAAAAATGTACGGTGAAGTTTTTGAGGGAATGAACTACACTAACGCAGAGATCGCGGAAATGTTCAGCAAATCCTTTGAAGACGGTTTTTCCCACAGTGAAAACGACATTGTAGTCGTAAAGAATATTGAAGTTTTCTCTTATTGCGAGCATCATCTTGCGCTGATGTATGACATGAAAGTAACGGTGGCATATATCCCAAAGGGGAAAGTTCTTGGGCTTTCAAAGATCGCGCGCATTGCGGATATGGCTGCAAAGCGTCTGCAATTGCAGGAACGTCTCGGGGCTGACATTGCGGAGATAATACAGCTTGCAAGCGATTCGGAGGACGTTGCAGTTTTTATTGAAGCAAATCACAGCTGCATGACTGCAAGAGGGATAAAAAAGCCGTCTGCAAAAACGGTGACCTCCACTTTAAGAGGACGTTTTGAAACGGATGATGATCTAAGGAACAGACTGTATTTTCAGATCAAACACTAAATGATAATTTAGCGGAACAAAATAAAAAAACAATAGCTGGTCCAGCGCAGCCGCGCTGGTGGGGTCAAG
>CANQZR010000156.1 GCA_947628405.1 uncultured Clostridia bacterium | reverse complement strand
CCTGAGCGTCCAGCGTACCTCTGATGATGTGGTAACGCACACCGGGGAGATCCTTTACACGTCCGCCTCTGATAAGAACAACGGAGTGTTCCTGAAGATTATGACCGATACCCGGGATATAAGCGGTAACTTCGGTGCCGTTTGTAAGTCTTACTCTGGCGATCTTTCTCATAGCAGAGTTAGGCTTTTTAGGTGTAGCCGTTCTTACAGCGGTGCAAACGCCTCTCTTCTGGGGAGCGCTCTGGTCGATAGCTATCTTCTTCTTGGAGTTGTAGCCCTTCTGAAGAGCAGGAGCCGTCGATTTCTTTTCAAGAACAGTTCTTCCCTTGCGTACTAACTGGTTAAAGGTTGGCATATTTTCTCTCCTTTCCTTAAAAATTTATGACAGCAAAAGCCGCATACTCAATTATTATACACGCAAAAGATCCGTATGTCAAGCGTTTCCGCAAATTTTTCCGCAAATTCTTTAAAATCAACGGCAAAAAACGCTTTATGTACGGATCTTTTATACAAATTTACACATATACGATCATTTATTGACGTTTTTTCTGTTCGGACTGAAACTGTTCCGCACCGCCGTAAACAAGTCTGGCATAAAATTTTCTTTTATTGTCCAGATGTTTTTCAAGCGATGAAAAAACTATCCACAAGACTGCAGAAAATACCGCCGACAGCGCCAGCGCTCCTATGACTTCGTCTTTTGCCAATATTTCAAAAACGAATAATATGGCAAAAACAAAAGCAAACACCGCCGCCGTTTTTGATAATATCCCGGAAATTATGCTTTTGGAATCTGCGGAAATATACTGTTTTTCATTTCTTTTGCGCCAGCTTTCGTATTCCTCCTCGTTAAGTTTTTCCTGTTCCGAGGACGTATCATCAGCTTCTTCCGCTTTATTTTCCCGTGTTTTAAGTTCTCCGTAAAGGGTATCGTCCGCATTTTTCAGTATGCTCTGCCATATCCTGCCGATATCGCCTATCAGTGCGTCAGCCTTGGACTTTTCGTCCTTTGACGGCTCACGGAGCCGGATATGTGTTTTTTCCGGATCGTCGTCCGTCCCGGAGGAAGCATAATATTCCATTCCGTTACAGAATCTCTGATATATCTCCAAGCCTGTATCATGGCATTTCATTGCCGCAAATGCCGATTCCCTGTCGTTTACGCGAATAATGCAGTTCATTATGAACAGCGTGTGGCGCATTAATTCCAGCATATTCTTAATATATGCCGAAGCACGGCTTTCGTTTTTATGCGACAGGGCAAATCTTTTTTCATATTCGGCATTGAACAGGATAAAATCCAGCATATCTCTGCAAACCGTAAGGATAAGTTTATCTTCGCCGCCGTTTTCAAGCAGGATCGTAAGCATATTATTTATTTTTCTGAAAAAATTATCCGAGCTGAGATACACCGCAGATGTTTCACACATAAGATACTGGCTTGAAATATTCAGTCTGCATTCGGCTTTTATGCACTGCGGATCGGCTTCAAGCACGGAACTGTACCCTGTATACGCTTCGTTGTAATTTTTTCTTGCAAAACAGGTATCCGATGCCGACATCAGCCTGTAAGCGGCTGCTTCAAGCTCGCCGTTATTATCTTGTGAAATATCCGGAGACGCCGGAGCTTCATTTTCAGGCATACGGTCCACCCTTTCCTACAAAAATTTTTCTGCCGTTTTCCGCATTGTAAGGATAACGGAATCTTTTCTCCTATTTAAAATATGATATCACTTTTATACACAAATTACAATAGATTTTCAGGAATTTTAAAAAAAATAGTTTAAAAAGCAGATTTTTGAGCTGTTTCCACCTTAAATTATGTTAGCTATTGACATCACGCACAAAAAATTATATAATATGTTTGTTTGTCTGAAAAAATTACAATGCTCCTGAAAGGACGATAATTATGGATAGCAGGTTATACGAGCTTTTTTTAAGCTGTTTTCCCCAGTTCCCGTTGACAGATAAAACATTTGAAAAACTTCTTGACGCCAAAAACTGCGATATCATCACCCATTGCGAAAACGGCGTGATCGCCGGATATTCCGCTGTAAAGGACAATTACATACGTCTGCTCTGCGTCGGACCGGAATATCAGGGAAAAGGCATAGGCACCGAGCTTCTCCGCAGAAGTGAAGAAGCCGTTTTGGCAAAAGGCTTTGACAGCGTTATCCTCGGCGGAACGGATTCCGAGCTTTTTATCGGCGCGGTCACTCCGGAGGAACAGTGGAACGATATGCGCTGCTTCTTTTTTGAAGACCGCGGCTACACCGCTTCGGATGGCTGCATAGAAATGAAGATGTCCACAAAAGACTTTTCGGAAAATAATACCCCTGAATATCCTGCGGACGTGACTTTCGGATACTGCCCGAAAGAAAAGCGGAACGAGCTTATTAAAGCCGTAAGCGAAGTGGACGAAAACTGGCTGATGTATTTCAGACCCGACAGCAACATATTTACCGCCTGTCAGAACGGAAAGATAGTGGGATTTTGCATTGCTGACACGGATGTTGAAACGCTTATCAGCGACGATAAAAAAAATATCGGCATGATCGGCTGCGTAGGTGTTCTGCCGGAAGCAAGGCGTAAAGGCATAGGGCTTGCCATGGTATCCAAGGCAATGTCAGATATAAAGTCAAAGGGCTGCGACGAAGTATTCATACATTACACGCATCTTGACTGGTGGTACGGAAGATTGGGATTTAAAACATTTCTTTACTACTGGTTCGGCAAAAAAAGTCTGAAGTGATATATGCTCCGGCGTATGATTCGCCGGAGTTATTTATATAAATTAAAGGCTATGTCACAACAAAAGGTTGATTTTCATTCATAATTTTTTCAACGTACCACTAAATGATAACTTAGCGGAACAAAATAAAAAAAACAATAGCTGGTCCAGCGCAGCCGCGCTGGTGGGGTCAAGGGGCAAAGCCCCTTGTCGCCCTCCGCAGAGG
>CANQZR010000155.1 GCA_947628405.1 uncultured Clostridia bacterium | reverse complement strand
GCGCTAAATTATCATTTAGTGTCAAAAATTGAAATACTAAAGGCTTAACGCAATCCTGACCGCCCCCTTGAGGGGGCTATCCTATTTAAACGATTTATTTAAACTTACTTTGGGGGTGACATTGCCCGTGGGGGCTTCCCCACAACACTATATTCATCTTCCGCTCCAGTATTTCCTGTCAAGACTGCGGAACTGCACCGCCTGTGCAACGTGCGCTTTGTCGATCACTTCCGAACCGCTCATATCGGCGATCGTCCTTGCTACTTTCAGTATACGGTCATATGCCCTTGCCGATAATCCCATTCTTTCAAAAACATTTTTAAGCGTTTCCGTTGCTTTGTCCGTCATTTTGCAGACCTCCGGCAGAATATCCGGCGTTATCTCTGCATTGCAGGTTATCCCCGTTCCCTTGAACCTGCGGTTCTGTATCTCACGGGCAGCCTGTACGCGCTCCCTTATCCTGGCGGAGCTTTCTTCCTTTTCCGAAGAATTGATATGCTCAAATTCTACCGGAGGAACTTCTATATGTATATCGAACCGGTCAAGCAGCGGTCCGCTTATCTTTGAAAGATATGCTGTCCGTTTGTTTCCGCAGATACATTCCCTTGTAGGATGTCCGTAATAACCGCATGGACACGGATTCATAGCCGCTATAAGCATGAACGTACAAGGATAAGTTACCGTTCCCGAAGCCCTGGAAATAGTGACCTTGCCGTCCTCAAGCGGCTGCCGCAGTATCTCCAGCGTCTGCCTGTTAAATTCCGGCAGCTCGTCCAGAAAAAGAACGCCGTTTTGGGCAAGGGATATTTCTCCCGGTCGGGGAATAGTTCCGCCTCCCACAAGTCCTGCCGCCGATATGGTATGATGCGGACTTCTGAACGGTCTTTTTGTGACCAGAGGTGAAGTCTTGTTTACCAGACCGCAGACCGAATGTATATTCGTCGTTTCAATGGATTCTTCAAAAGTCATTTCCGGGAGGATAGTGGTTATCCTTTTTGCAAGCATGGATTTTCCCGAACCGGGACTGCCTATCATAAGCACGTTGTGTCCGCCGGCTGCGGCATATTCAAGAGCCTTTTTTGCGGCATACTGACCCTTTACATCAGCAAAATCCACCGTGTCAAATCTTTCTTCCTGCTTTATTACATATTTTCTTTCGGGAAGTATGACTGCTTCCCTGTCAAAATGCTTGATAATGTCTTTGGCGCTTTCCACCCCGTAAACGGCAATGCCGTCTACAACGCTTGCTTCGTAGGCGTTTTCCGCCGGGACAAAAACACTTTCAAAGCCTTCGCTGCGCGCAAGCAGCACCATTGGGAGCACGCCGTTTATCGGTCTTACGTCGCCGTTCAGAGAAAGTTCTCCTATAAAAGCGGTCTTTGAGATATCCTCGTTTATACGTCCCTGAACGCAGAGCATAGCCATAAAAATTGCAAGGTCGTGAACGCTGCCCGATTTTTTTGTATCCGCCGGAGCAAGGTTCACCACTACCTTTGCGATCGGGAACGCAAGCCCTGCCGCTCTCATGGCGGAACGTATCCTTTCGCGGCTCTCCTTTACAACGGTATCCGCCAGCCCGACGATATCAAACATAGGTGTTCCCTTGCTTGTCTCCACCTCAACGTCCACGGAAAAGGCGTTCAGCCCGAAAAGTCCGAGACTTCTTACTCTGGCAAACATTTTTATTTCTCACCTTTCTTTTCGGATATATGCGCGCCGAGCCATGCAAGGATATCCTCATAAACTTCCGCCCTGTTTGTTTCGTTCAATATCTCATGCCTTGCGCCGCTGTATAATTTAAGTTCTATATCCTCCGCGCCTTCCGCGTTAAGAACGTCAAATACCTCCTGCGGTCCTTTCCCGTAATTTCCTACCGGATCATCACTGCCGCTGCATATCAGCACAGGCAGGGAACGGTCTATTTTTTTCGCCCAGCTGCTGTCCGAAACATAGCTTACAAGAAAAAGCAGGTCTGAATATGCCCTTACCGTGAAATGAAAATTGCACAGCGGATCTTTTTCATATGCGGAAACTATTTCTTCATCGCGCGATATCCATGAATACTCGCTTGAAGGATCGTCTATCCTGCGGTTGTTAAGACCGAAAACAAGCTCGTCAACAGCTTTTGAACGGTACATACTGCCTTTCAGTCTGCACAGCGCTCTTGTAAGGACTATACCTGCGTCCAGACCGATCTTTGTGTTCAGCGTTCCCATTATGACTGCTCCGTCATAAAGAAAAGCATATTTTGCAAGGACCGTTCTTACCACGAGCGAACCCATGCTGTGACCAAGGATATAGAACGGAAGCTTTACGTTTTCCGAACGTATCGTCTTGCTTAGGTGCGCGGTATCCTTTGCAAGATACTGCCAGCCCTTTTCCTCCGCAAAAAAGCCTAATTTTTCCGGGCTTTCCGCAGAAGCTCCGTGTCCAAGGTGATCGTGGCAGTAAACCATTATCCCGTTAGAACAAAGAAAACCTATAAAATCTTCGTATCTGCCGCAGTATTCACACATTCCGTGAACTATCTGCAAAACCGCTTTCGGCTCCGACAAAGGTTTATAAACATAGTATGCGATATTGTCCCTGCCGTTTGAACTCGGGAAAGTTCTGCATTCTTTTGTATAATTCATTATATTCTCTCCTAAATCGTGATTTGAATAATTTTGCGCTGCCGGACGGCTTTTAGCCGGAACATTCTGCCCGGATATATTATTATATAACCCTATAACGGCTCTGATGAATATATTATACCACCTTTTCCTTAAAAATGCAATATAAAGACCGTTAAAGGAAAATTCACCAAAATAGTTGTTAAAAATTTTTAAAACCTATTTTCAAACAAAAGAAATTGTGATATACTATTGTCATAGAACTTTATGAGAACTTTTCGGCGTGATATCAAACGCCCAAAAAATTTTCGGACATGGAGGTAATTTTTATGAACGAAACAGAACTTTATTCCCTCTGGCTTGAAAAA
>CANQZR010000154.1 GCA_947628405.1 uncultured Clostridia bacterium | reverse complement strand
GCCCCTTGACCCCACCAGCGCGGCTGCGCTGGACCAGCTATTGTTTTTTTATTTTGTTCCGCTAAATTATCATTTATTATTATAAATAATCGCCGGCAAATAATCAATAGGTATATAAAACAAATTTTTTCGGAAATCATGTGTCCGTTTACGGCAAACTGCTGTATTCTCTCCGCGGACAAACAGTGCGTTTATGTCTTTCCCTTTGCTTATATCTCACGGGTGTACTTCTTGAGAAATTCAAGCTCCTCACCCTCAAAATACCCGGAAAGTTTTTCATAAACTAACTTGTGATAAGCATTCAGCCTGTCCCTGTCTTTTTTTTCAAGAACGGAAACATCAACACAATCAAGATCAATAGGAGCATAGGTTATAACTTCAAATCCCATTATCTGACCATATTCACACTTCTGCTCCTTTTTGCAGAGCAGCTCGTTCTCAATGCGTATGCCATGACTTCCCTCAACATAAACTCCCGGTTCATCTGTGGTTATCATGCCCTCTTCAAGCACTGCGCCCGAAGGTCTTTCATCGGATATCCTCCAGCGAAAACTGTTAGGACCTTCATGAACGCTAAGAAGATACCCCACGCCGTGACCCGTTCCGCAGCGATAATCAAGACCGTTCTCCCACATTGGAGCGCGCGCAAGTATATCAAGATTTTCTCCCCGGCAGCCATACATGAATTTTGCCGCCGCAATATTCAGCATAGACTTTAAAGTCAGCGTAAAATGAAACCGCATTTCGTCAGAAATTTCTCCCAAAGCAAATGTACGGGTAATGTCGGTAGTCCCTTCAAGATAATGTCCGCCGCTGTCCACAAGCAGCATTCCTTTCGGTTCAAGGACCGCTCCGCCGTCGCTGCCGGCACTGTAATGCATCATTGCAGCATTCGCCCCGTAAGCGCTTATGGTGCTGAAACTTGGCGAAATATAGCTTTCTCCGCCTGTTTGCTTTCTCATCTCGTCGATATAGTCTCCGGCGTACTTTTCGGTTATCCTTTTCCTGCCAATGTTGTTTTTCAGCCAGTACATGAATTTTGTAACGGCAATGCCGTCCATAATATGTGCTTTGCGGATATTTTCCGTCTCCGTTCCGTTTTTGACCGCTTTCAGCAAAGCGCACGGGTTCTGACCGGAAATGATCTCACAGTTTTTCAGCAGTTCCGCAAGGCGGTAATTTACCCTGTTTTCATCAAGAAGTATCTTCTTGCCGGACATTCCCTCCGCATAGGAATATATATCGTCATACGGCAGGATATCAACGCCGCTTTCGGTCAGCTTCCGGGAAACGTCCTCACCGCAGGCAGACGTATCAACAAACAGTTTTGCCCCCGAACGGCTTATCGCCGCATATGACAGAACAAAAGGACAGAACTGCACGTCGTCGGCGCGTATGTTGAAAAGCCATGATATATCGTCCAGCGCTGTAATAATATGCATATCGGCTTTTTTTGCCGATATCTTTTCCCGGACGTCCGCAAGTTTTTCGGCAATGCTTCTGCCGCTGTATCTTTCATCAAGAAAATATATATCGGAATGAACGAGCGCAGGACGATCTTTCCACACTCTTCCGGCAATATCCTTGTCACAGACCACACCGCCGTTTTTTCCGGCTGCGATATCCATATAACTTTTACCCGACGCTGCCGAAACTATTCTTCCGTCAAAGCCTATATTTCCACCGTCGGGAAGTATTTTCCGCACATATTCCCTTACCGTAGGCACTCCTTCCTCGCCCGACCTCATAAGAACGATACCGCTTCCGGAAAGCTGCTCTTCAGCCTGTATGAAATATCTTCCGTCGGTAAAAAGCGCGGCTTCGCTGTCCGAAACAACAAGAGTTCCGGCAGAACCTGTAAATCCGCTAAGGAACTTTCTTGCTTCAAAATACGGACTTACATATTCGCTATCGTGAAAATCCGAAGTCGGCACTATATAAACGCTTATGTTTTCTTTGTTCATTTCCGCCTTTAATGCGGATATTCTTTCAGGTATTGTATCCATAGTATTTCTCCCAAAAAGTATTTTCTAAATTATAGCACAAATTTAAAATAAAGGCAATATTTTAGTGTTATGCGCTATTGATATTTCAGTAAAAAAGGTGTAAAATTAATATATACGATAAAACCGAAAGGAAGTTCAATATGCAGCGCCGTACTTCTATGCTCACAGCGTCATTTCTTATCGGAGGAACAGTTCCGCATATATTCCGTGAAATGTCCCGCCTTGAAGTATCACACTACAAGATATCATCTCCGCTTCTGCCTGAAAATTTCAGCGGCATGAATATAATCCATCTTTCCGACCTGCACAACAAGGTATTCGGCAAGGACAACCGTCCTCTTACGGATCTTATTGCCGAAGAATCCCCCGACCTTATATTCATGACCGGAGACATGATAAGCCATGATGCTCCGAATACGCTTGATTTCCTTAAACTTGCCGAAAAACTTACAAAGATCGCGCCTGTATATTATGTAAACGGCAATCATGAACTTTCAGACCTTGACAGCGACACATTCGGATATGTAACACGGAAACTTGCTTCTTACGGTGCAGTCTGCCTTGACAATGATCATGCCGATATAGAACGCGGCGGAAGCAGGATACGCCTTTGCGGACTTTGCTATTCAGCCGAATATTACCGCGGCGTCCGTGAATACAAACACGGTTGGAAGGCTTTCATGCTTACCGATATGATAAACTATCTCGGCATTAAAGATCCGGACGTATACACTATTCTTCTGGCGCATAATCCTCTTGATTTTGACGTTCATGCCGAATGGGGCGCGGACATATCCTTTGGCGGACACGTTCACGGCGGACTTGTACGGCTCCCGGTAATAAACGGCATACTTTCGCCGGAGCGCAGACTTATGCCGAAATACAAAGAGGGTGTTTACCGCGCAGGAAATTCGTTCCTTATAACGAGCCGAGGATTGGGAAGATTCCGCATACACAATCCGCCCGAAATAGTTTCCGTCCGTCTTTTCACCGAAAAATAAAGCGTTTCAGCGTTCAAGGCAGTGCAGCGCATATTTGTGCCGTACTGCCTTGATTTTTTGATTTATTTCATAAGGCTATGTCATAACAAGGAGTTGATTTTAAGCATTTTTTATATTTAAATGATAATTTAGCGGAACAAAATAAAAAAACAATAGCTGGTCCAGCGCAGCCGCGCTGGTGGGGTCAAGGGGCA
>CANQZR010000153.1 GCA_947628405.1 uncultured Clostridia bacterium | reverse complement strand
AAGCGTGCCGCCAGCGTTCGTCCTGAGCCAGGATCAAACTCTTTAAAAAGTTTGTATTTTAACGAGCCTTTCGGCTCCGTTAAAGTCTCCTGTTAACTCATTACTCAGTCAACTGACTTGCTTCTTTGTTTTTACTCCCGAAGCCAGGAGCTTACTTTTCCATCTCTGGAATTTCAGGGTCTTTTGGTTCGTTTCGTTCTGTTGTTCAATTTTCAAGATTCCTTCGCTCCGCTCTTTAGCGGAACTTTTTTATATTACCACTTCCCCACTATTTTGTCAAGAGGTTTTTTTAAATTTCTTTCAGGAAATTTAAGAAAATCAACTTTGCCCTCGGTGGGTCAGCTTTTATAGTATACTACAATCCGATATTTTTGTCAATAGCTTTTTTGAAAATTGTCGTTTTGCCCATTTAAATTTAAAATTTAGCCGTTTTATTGTGCATATTGTTTAAAGGCAAACGACTTGCCGATCCATCTGCATTGATTTTTTGATATATACCTTATTATAATATAAAATTCGCCGATATACACTATCGCCGTTCCGCAGAGCGGAGCATTGCATAAAGGCGGACAGAAATTCCGCTTTTTTCACAGGCAAAATATTTTTGTCTGAAATGAATAATAAAGGACTGATTTTTATATGATTTTTTTGTTTTTAACAAACTGTAAAAGCCCTTGACAAAATTAAAATAATATGATATAATAAAATTTATTCGTATTTGATTTTATTGATTTTATTTTGTTTTTCGGACTGTAATGTGTGCTTTTAAGCCATAATTTAACTGTGATAAAATTGTGAAAATTGCAAATTTGACAATAGATCGCAGCTATTTTTGTGCAAACATACAAATTCCAAAAATGTTGCTAAAACCTGTTGACTATACAGGATAAATGCGGTATAATAATGTTGATGTTAGAAAACGTCTGATACATTCAATTAGTTTAACATCCGTTTTGTTGTCTCCTTTCTTTTGTTCTACACATAATTAAATTAATTTCACATCATTTATGCAGGATATCGTATCCTGCTATTTTTTTGCCTTTTTCCTGCAATGCGTTTATTTGCAAATAAAATTGACAAATCAGCACATTTGGGTTATAATATCTATTATCAGCACATCAACAATTTTTGGGAGGAATAAAAATGTCAAACAAAAAATTCTACATTACTACCCCTATCTATTACCCGTCCGGCAATCCGCAT
Source organism: uncultured Clostridia bacterium (assembly GCA_947628405.1). Taxonomy (GTDB): domain Bacteria; phylum Bacillota; class Clostridia; order Oscillospirales; family Ruminococcaceae; genus RGIG8773. Next base: position 2,020 of record CANQZR010000153.1, on the reverse strand, counting down.
ATCGGTCACTGCTATACAACGGTAGCCTGCGATTCTATTGCCAGATACAAGCGAATGCAGGGATATGACGTTATGTTCCTCACAGGCACCGATGAACACGGTCAGAAGATCGAGGAAAAAGCCGCCGAAAAAGGCGTTACGCCAAAAGAATATGTGGACGATATCGTCAGAATATTCAAAAACCTCTGGTCTTATATGAATATCAGCTACGACCGTTATATCCGCACTACCGACGATTACCATGTAGAAGCAGTACAGAAGATCTTCCGCACGCTCTACGACAAAGGATACATTTATAAAGGCGAATACAAGGGCAAATACTGTACTCCGTGCGAGAGCTTCTGGACGGAATCCCAGCTTGACGAGAACGGCTGCTGTCCCGAATGTCACCGGGAAGTAAAAGAAGCCCGTGAAGAAGCGTATTTCTTTAAAATGTCCCCGTTCGCGGACAGGATCGAAAAACTTCTGCTTGAGACGGATTATCTCCGCCCAAAGACCCGTGCCGTTGAGCTTGTAAACAATTTCATCAAGCCCGGACTGGAAGATCTGTGCGTTTCAAGAACGTCATTCAAATGGGGCATACCTGTCGATTTTGACGATAAGCACGTTGTTTATGTATGGATAGACGCACTTTCAAACTATATCACCGCGCTGGGGTACAACAATTCCGCCTATAATGATTATGACAAATTCTGGCCTGCGGACGTTCATATGGTAGCAAAGGATATCATGCGCTTCCATGCTATCATATGGCCTGCAATGCTTATGGCGCTTGATCTTCCTCTGCCAAAGCACCTTGCCGTACATGGCTGGATAACTTTTAACGGTCAGAAAATGAGCAAATCTCTCGGTAACGTTGTTGATCCGTTGGTACTTGGCGAACGTTACGGCTGCGACGCTATACGCTATCACATTCTGCGTGAAATGGCTCTGGGCGCGGACAGTTCTTTCTCCAATAAAATAATGATAGACAGGATAAATTCCGATCTTGCCAACGATCTGGGAAATCTTGTATCACGCACGGTTGCAATGGTAATAAAATATTTTGACGGAACTCTCCCGGAGGAAAGAGAAGCCGAGCCTATCGACGGCGAACTTATCTCCATGGCGGAAGCGCTCCGCGGAAATGTGGATAAATTTGTTGATGAAACGCAGCTGAATAATGCTCTTGCGGAAATTTTCAAGGTCATCAGCCGCGCCAACAAGTATATCGACGAGACCGCGCCTTGGGTGCTTGCAAAAGACGAGGCAAAAAAACCGCGTCTTGCAGCGGTTCTTTATAATTTGCTTGAAAGCATAAGGATCTCCACAACGCTGCTTTCCTGCTTCATGCCTGCAACAATGCCGAAAGTATGGGAACAGATAGGCGCTGACGAAAGCGTTATAAATTATGAAGCAGCAGGAAAATTCGGCGTTCTGCCGGCAAACGTTACCGTTAAGAAAGGCGAGGTATTGTTCCCACGTCTGGATATTGAAAAAGAGACTGAAGAACTGAACAATATCATTCTTAAAAACGCTCCTGCGCCCACGGAAGATACAGACAAAGCAAACCTTGTTCCCATAGCGGATACTATTAAAATAGACGATTTCGGGAAAGTTGATCTGCGTGTTGCGGAAGTAAAAGCCTGTGAAAAAGTACCAAAGGCGAAAAAACTTCTTTGTTTGCAGCTTGACGACGGTTTCGGAACGCGTCAGGTAGTTTCCGGGATAGCAAAATGGTACGCTCCGGAAGATCTTATCGGCAAGAAGCTGATAGTAGTGGCAAACCTTGCGCCTGCCACCCTTTGCGGAGTGGAATCAAACGGCATGATAGTAGCGGCAGATGTAGATGATGCAGCAAAGGTGATATTTGTTGACAAAGACATTCCAAACGGCGCAAAACTTAGGTGACGAAAAAAGCAAAGCTTTTTTCGTCAAATGTTGAGAGTTAAGAGTTGAGAGTGGAGATATTATAATTTAGCACACCAAACATGATAAACAATAGCTGGTCGAGCTGAGCCCAGCTCGCGGATTCCAAAGG
>CANQZR010000152.1 GCA_947628405.1 uncultured Clostridia bacterium | reverse complement strand
TGGTAGCGAGGATGAGACTTGAACTCATGACCTACCGGGTATGAACCGGTTGCTCTAGCCAACTGAGCTACCTCGCCGTTTTTGTCATAGACATCCTCACATTGAGACTTGACTAATATATTATACTACAAGGCTAAGCTCTTGTCAAGAGTTTTTTTAAAAAAAATCGAATTGTTTTGAATTTTTTAATAAATAACGCTGATCGCCGCCTTTATAAGCGGCAATTTGTTTTCTCTGCCACGAAAAACCGCACCGTAAATGCATTATACATTACACCTGTGCGCAAAATCTTCCGCCTCCGGAACAGGTATGCCCCTCAGCCTGTGTCGGGACGCGTGTTCTCCGCGTGTATAAACGATCACGTCACACACATGAGTGCCGCGCTGGAAAAGCGTCTGGCTAAGCCTTACATATGCGATCTTATTCTTTGGCACGATTATAGTGTGGAATTGATACATACTGCAATATTTAAGCGTTACCATTTCATCAGACATTCCTATACCTGTAGTAAATTTTGCAAATATTTTTACTATAAGGAGATATATTGTCGGTATCTCTGCCATTATCAAAAGGAAGTTTACAACACTGTTCCAGTTCGGAAAAGCATTTTTTACAAACCATGCCGCCGCAGGGAACGCCGCAGCCAACAATACCGGCAGCCACACAAAAGCTATTATATAGCTTTTTTTTGTTTTTATGGAAATATTGCTTATCGTAAATCTTGGCAGTATCAGCCTCATTGAATCCATTACCCGATTCCTTGTGGTTATAGGAACAAATACCGGGATACCGTTCTTTTCCTTGCCGTAACCGGTGCAGCCGGCGTGAACGGACATTACTTTACATATCTTCATAAGCAGATTCTGCCTGAGATCGGCGCAGTTTATCCGGGAATAATTTATATAATATCTCCGCCTTGTGAAAAAACCGTTTTCCACAAAGATGTTTTCCCCGTTTCTTTTTATCCGGAAATCAATGTGTCTCAACAAATTTGAAACAAACGAAAAACCCCAGCCTATCGCTATTACCAGCGTAAGCGCCACCGAAAAAGGCGTTACGCCTTTTATTATTGTGCGAACTACCTGCGTAACGTCCGAAACGGCGCTGAAAAACATCTCCTCCAGTTCGCTGCCGACGATACGTCCTCCCTGTATAAAAAGCGTTCCTATAAAGATAACTCCCGAAAGGGTAGAAGAAAAAACAAAGGAAAACAAAAGCAGATTCCCTTTTGAAGCATGGTAAGTTATCTTCATATCGCCGGACTTTTTAGGTATTTTCTCGAAAAGTACCTTGTAATCGTCCATAGGTATTATAAGCTCTACATCTGCCATGCCTCTTTTATTGGACGCCGAATGAGAATCCGAATCCAGCGATACCGTGACCGCCCGGAAAGGTCTGAGCCAGACAGATCTTTTTGCCGAAGCACAGGAAACCGCGCTGAAAGGAAATAAAAATTCATTTTTCAGGATCATACCGCTTTTTACCGCAATGCCGTTATCCTGTATATCATATCGGATATTTTTCCAGCGGAAATATGCCAGACCGATTATCACGGCAATGACCATAATGTCCCAGTAAGCGCCTCTGAGCCAGTTGTAGAACCCGTAAAAATCCAGCCCTACCGCCGCCAGACCTCTTAAAAGAGGAATAACCAGCAGCCAGAAATTCTTTGTAGTATATTTAAGAAGCGCAATTTTATGCTGACATTTCATGCTGTCTGTTTTCCTCCCTCCATAACCTCATCACAAGCCGCCGCGGCTGCTCAGAGCCTGCTGTATCTTCCTGCTTATCTCCGCCATATCAGACGACGACAGAAAAAAACATATAAGTCTTCCGCCGTAAGCGCTTATCAGAAGAAAATTAAAGCTCGTATATCTGGCTAAAGGCATGGATATGGCTGTAGTATACTGGATCGACGACATTTTTATATAGCAGGTATTCTTTACAAAAATGCCTGATTTTATTATCACCTCGTCCGACGATACTTCATAGCTTACCGAACGATACCACAGCGGCAGAATAATCATAAGAAAAATGACATATGCTGTAAGAAGCAATATAACTATAGCCCATATGATTATTTCCGGTATGGTGACTTTAGGAATGGAAAAATAATCGGGAAATCTGTTTTCCAGATATTCTAGCAAATAATTAAGTGCAATAATTATGCCTGATATTATCAAAAAAGTCATTACTCTAAGGAATTTCAGACTTTTTTTGTCCGCATAGTATTTTTTCATAACTGTCAAAATCTCCAAACTAATCGTATTATTTATATTATAGCATAAAACCGGCTGTAAAAAAACACTTTTTTGAAAATTTTAAAGCGTTCGGGCTTTTTCGGGAGGACAAACATTTGCGATCTGTATTTTACGAAAAGATAAGCGAAGCGGTCAGCAGATCAAACGATCTGCTCTGGGGCTTCGGAACGGTCCTGTTGGTTTTCGGAGCAGGAATATTCTTTACCTTCCTCGTCAAAGGCTTCAATATCATAAACATACCGGGATCGTTCAGAACCATTTTCGGGAAAGAACGGCGACCTCACAAAGGTTCCGGGGGAATATCTCGCTTTCAGGCGATATCCACGGCGCTTGCCGCTTCAATGGGAACGGGAAATATCGTAGGTGTAGCGGCGGCAATATCCATAGGAGGAGCTGGAGCAGTATTCTGGATGTGGATATCCGCGCTTGTAGGAACGGCTCTTGCCTTTGCCGAAAACGTACTTGGAGTCCGATATAAAAATAAAAATAACGGTGCTTCCGGACCTATGGCATATATTTCCGCAGGTCTTGGCAGTCCTGCCGCTGCAATTATCTATGCGGCGGTATGCCTATGCGCGTCTTTCGGGATAGGCAATATGACCCAGACCAATGCCATTGCTTCAGCGGCGTCGGAGATAGGCATATCTCCCGTTTTTGCCGGCGGCGCGGCAGCGGTCTTATGCGGAATGATAATTTTCCGCGGTGCAAGAAAAACGGCAGCGGCTGCGGAAAAACTTATCCCTGCAATATCGGTCCTGTATTTTCTTGCAGCAATGGCAGTGATAATATTATTCCGCAAAGAACTGTACAAAACACTTGAACTAATTTTTTCTTCCGCCTTGGGAATACCTCAGGCGGCAGGCGGAATAGCAGGTATTTCCGTAAAAAAAGCCATATCCGTAGGGCTGCGCAGAGGGGTATTTTCAAACGAAGCGGGAATGGGCAGTTCGGTGCTTGTACATA
>CANQZR010000151.1 GCA_947628405.1 uncultured Clostridia bacterium | reverse complement strand
TTCCGCAAAATTTATCGCCAGAAACATTACTACCGACATTGCAAGCTTGTTTTTGCTGAAAAGATTGCCCAGCGCAAAGCTGAAATAAATATGCGCCAGATAACTAAACGGTGTAAGCAGCACGGAAATTAATGATAATATTATTAGTTGATTGAGATAATAATTTTCTTCGGAAAATCCGTCGATAAAACCTTTGTAAAAATCTGTTAACCATGTAATATTTCCGTTTATGATCGTAACATAAACTGCGGAAATTATAAGTAAGAATAAAAACCATATATATGCGGTAATAAGTTTTGAAGCAATAAGCTGCCATGTATGAACGGGGAGAGTGTGCATTAAATATCCCTCGTCCTTTAAAAAACTTTTATAGAATCTTATTGTTGAAAGAACTATTAATAATATCGAAGCCGCAAAAATAATAAATACCGATGACATTGCCAAAACAGCCGAAATAAAGTTTGTATATCCTCTCGCGTCAAGCGATGCGGTCTTTCCCGATATAAACGCAAGGATCGCCGTAGCAATTATTGCGATTCCCATGATCCCGTATTTCTTATAATCCGCAAGAAATTCGTATTTGATAAGTTTTCTTAACACGCGAACACCTCCCTGAAAAGTGCGTCAACAGATTTTCCGTGCTGCTCACGGATATCGTCAACGGTGGAATTAAGAACGATATTTCCGTATTTCAGAAAGATAACATCGTCAAGAACATTTTCAACATCGCTTATAAGATGTGTTGATATCAGCACTGACGCGTTTTCGTTGAAATTTGAAATAATTGTTTTCAGGATATAATCCCGTGCGGCAGGGTCAACGCCGCCGATAGGTTCGTCTAAAAGATACAGTTCCGCGTTCCTGCTCATAACAAGGATAAGCTGGACTTTTTCACGAGTTCCTTTGGACATGGTGCGGAGCTTTTCGGAAGGCTGTATATTCAGCCTTTGCAGCATATCAAGAGCAGTCTCTACGCTGAAATCTTCGTAAAAATCCTTAAAAAAATTCAGTGTCTGCTGCACCGTCATCCAGTCGCTGAGGTACGTTCTTTCCGGAAGATAGGAAACTATTTTTTTGGTTTCTATCCCGATATTTTTGTCGGAAATTCTCACTTCGCCGCCGCTTGGAGTTAAAATTCCGCTGAGAATTTTTATAAGTGTTGTTTTTCCGCTGCCGTTAGGACCAAGCAGACCGATAATTTTTCCCCGTTCTAATTGCAGGTCGATATTGTTCAAAGCAACTTTATCACCGTAATTTTTACACAGTTTGTTACATTCAAGAAGCATGGCTATACCCCCATTTTAATGATTTTTAAGCATCTCGGCAGCTTCTTCGGAAGAATACCCAAGCATTTGCATTTTCAAAATAAAATTTTCCACCTGTTCATTTGCAAGCTGTTTGCGAAGTGCTGAAATTTTTCCCGTATCACTTGTTATAAACCGTCCGGAAGTGCGCTGGGTATAAAGGAGCCCGTCACGTTCCAACTCCGAAAGGGCTTTTTGCATGGTGTTTGGATTGACTTCCGCTTCGGCGGCAAGCTCCCGGACGGACAGCAGTTTATCGCCTGCCTTATATTCTCCCACAGCGATAGAGAGCTTTATCTGTTCTATTATCTGTATATAGATCGGCGTATTTGAATTAAAATTCCATGGCATTTAAATTCTCCTTTCCGCTTGTACTATTCACATAATACAATGATATGATATTTTATAAAGTCTGTCAAGGAAAAAGAAAAAAGTTAAAATTTTTTTTACAATTATAAAAAAGCGGCAGGAAATTATTGTTTCCTACCGCTTTTATCACGTTTCAATTAAAGGTTGATGATAATTTTTCCCTCGGCAGTCGGAGATATCTTTACAGATTCTTTCCCGAATACCTTTACGCTGAAAGATGCACTTGTTTTAGTGTATGAAACTTCAACTATATTTCCGTTTCTCTTGGCTGAAAGCGTAAATATCTTTTCGGCTTCGGTATTGTAAATATTACATTCTGCCGACTTTCCGTCCTGAAGCTCATAGATAACAAATTCAGTGCCATTCAGATAATCATATTCAAAATTCTTTTCAAAATTACCGTATGCAATTATGCTGTTTGGCTTTGCAAGGCAGGGAAGAGAGAAATAATCAAATTTTTCATTGTAGAACTTTCCACCCTCATACTGCTTGCCGGAAATTATATCCGTCCATGTTCCTGCCGGAACATAAAATTCCGCTGTGCCTTCTTCGTTGAAGATAGGAGCCACAAGAATATTATCGCCGAACATATACTGACGGTCAAGGTTAAGGCAAACAGGGTCGTCGGCAAAGTCTATTACCATTGCTCTCATCATAGGTACTCCGACGGTCGAAGTCTTTACAGCCTGTGCCCAGATGTAAGGCATCAGCTTTCCTTTCAGTTTGGTGAAGAAACGCAGAACGTCAACGGATTCTTCATCAAAAAGCCAAGGAACTCTGTACGAACTGTTTCCGTGCAGACGGGAATGTGTTGAGAATAGTCCGAATGCCGCCCATCTTTTGTAAATATCCGGAGTTGCAGTTGCTTCAAAGCCGCTCATGTCGTGACTGAAATATCCAAATCCGGAAAGACATAATGACAATCCGCCGCGGAGCGTTTCCGCCATGGAAGTATATTCGGCAGAGCAATCGCCGCCCCAGTGTACAGGGAATTGCTGTCCGCCCACCGTTGCGGAACGTGCAAACAAGCAAGCCTTGTTTTCGCCGTAATATTCTTTAAGAACGTTAAATACAGTTTTATTGTATAGATATGTATAGTAGTTGTGCATGGCTATAGGGTCTGAACCGTCATAATATTTTACTTTTGTAGGTATTCTCTCGCCAAAATCCGTCTTGAAGCAGTCAACGCCCATTTTACAAAGCGCCCTGAGTTTTGAAGCATACCATTCACAGGCTGCCGGATTTGTAAAATCCACAAGTCCCATGCCCGGCTGCCACATATCGCACTGGAAAACGCTGCCGTCAGGATTTTTTACAAGGTAGCCGTTTTTCATGCCTTCATCAAACAGCTTTGAACGCTGCGCTATGTACGGGTTTATCCATACGCATATTTCAAGACCTCTGTCCTTGAGCCTTTTCAGCATTGCCGGAGGATCAGGGAACTGACGGGTATCCCATTCAAAATTGCACCATTCAAATTCTTTCATCCAGAAGCAGTCAAAGTGAAATACCTGAAGCGGTATATCTCTTTCAGCCATGCCGTCGATAAAGGAAGTAACTGTTTC
>CANQZR010000150.1 GCA_947628405.1 uncultured Clostridia bacterium | reverse complement strand
GCTGCGGGACCCGCTTCCTACGGTATGACCGATACAATGGGACGTATGCACTCCGACGCACAGTTCGCAGGTTCATCTTCCGTTCCTGCACACGTTGAGATGATGGGTCTTATCGGTATGGGCAACAACCCGATGGTTGGCGCTACAGTTGCCTGCGCCGTTGCGGTCGAAGAGGCTATGAAAGCGTAAAATTTCCTCACGGAACATCTAAAAAATTAAAAGCAATAAAGAACAGGCGGTCGCTATTTTGCGGCTGCCTGTTCTGCTTTTGTTTTAAGGTATTTTTTAAAATTGCGTTTTAAAATCAATACATTTAAATATTAGCATTTATTTCTTTTAGTATCTCAACAATTTCTATCTCACCGTCTACAAGCACTTCAACTATCGGATCGTGACCGTCCTCATTCTGTCCGTTCCGCCAATAAATTTCCGCAAGCCTGAGATTTTCTTTTTCTGAGATCGTTCCGTCAAAGCATTTGTATGCGTCGCCATAATAGCAATTTCCGTTGACCTTTATCTTGGCAACACAATATGTAGGACGTCCGATACGGGCAAAATATTCACCCCACCGCACGGCTTCTTCATATGTTTTGGAAACATACAGCGCAGCCATACGGGACGGATACTGCGGATATTTTTCCTTTCGCACTTTCTCTAATGCAAGTTCACGAAGAGCAACGTCGACTTCGTGGGTCAATTCTACCCCTTCATATTTTTTCGGATCATTGTAAATATCCTCAACTATGCTCATCTGTGCATACACACGGTCGTGCACACCGTTGGGATTTTCTTCATTCAATACAAATCGCTGTCCGACTTGTTTTGGTCTGTCCGAAACTACATGATAAAAATACATATATCCTCCTGTCTTGGGAGAATTAAAAATTATTTATCCTCCCGAATTTTATTTGTTTTTTTCTTGTAAACATCAAAAACCCTCCTTTCCTAAAAATAAGCATATTAAAATGCTTTAATTATCATATCATACGGTCATAAAAATGTCAAGCAATAAAAATTGCAGGCTGCGGACAGATAAAAATAATTGCAAATGCAATTAATCAAGTTCACATTGCCTGCTTATTATTAAAAAATATAAATCAGTCGGTTTTTAAAAATTCATTGAATTTTCTTTTCAGCGGCAGATAATATATCAGAAACATAAATAACGGCTGCTGCCACGATAATGCAGCCGCATACGGGATAAATTTTATACCTGTCATAATTATCCCTGCAATAAATGCAAATACCGAGGAAATTATAATGAACCATTTTGAAAATTTTATATCGGATAATGTAACGTTATAATTTTTCCTGATTATAAATATTCTTGAAAGCAACGCAGATATCAGGGCAAAAATCGTTGTTATCATCACATATGAACCGAAAGAAAATAAAATAATAAATCCGTTCGCACCGCTTACGGCAAGCTCCGCGACCGGGGTAAAGTCAGCGCCGTCAACAATTATTTTTTCAGGATCTTCTATAAAAGGTCCTGTCATAAGCGCGTAAATTTCCCGTGAATAACCTATGGAAAATACACAGCACATAATGGATAATGCAGCTAAAATCATACGCTTTGCCATGGATCTGTTCATTAAGGCACCTCACTGTAAAAATTCGCGATCTTATTTACTGAATCGTTTTTTAGAAGTCTGAAAATGAACATTCCAAAACGTGTGACGATCGGGATATCATTCCGCCATAAATCTGCGGACTTCATCGGCTCTTGCTTTGCCCGCTTCGTATCCCTCGCGCCATACGCTGCGGAGGACCTTTTCGTCATTTTCAAAGCTGTTCAGCTTGTGCGAAGGACGGAATATAAGCGCTTTTCCGCGGCGCTCAAGTTCATTGCAGAACTGTATCTGCTTATTGTAAAGTTTGTGACGGGTAAGAAGAAGCATTTCGATCTCCGGATATTTTTTGTGAATGAGCTGACTTACGGCAATATTGCCTTTGCCGCATTTTTTAACAAATCCTGCCGGCTGGGTGAGCAGTATAACCGCCTTTGAACAGCCGTCTTTCAATACCTGCTTTACCGGTATCGGACAAGCCAGACCTCCGTCATAATAAGGAACGCCGTTTATCATTATTGCCGGAAAATATCCGGGGATAGCGCACGTTGCACGGAGAAAAGTGAAATTTTCATCATCATCAAGAGCGTTGAAAAATTCCGGCTTTCCGGTAAGAGCGTTTGTAACGCCTACAAGACATTTTCCGGTGTATTTGTGAAATTCCTCATAGTCAAAGGGAACAAGCTCTTTCGGGATATCTCCGAAAACAAAATCCAGTCCGAACATACTGCGGCATTTTGCGTAGTTCCTTATGCCGAGATAGCGCTTGTCGTTTCGGTATTTTTCAAGAATGATTATATTCCTTTCAAACTGTTTTGAAACATAGGACGCGCCATTGGAAATACCTGCGGAAACTCCTGCTATGTAGGGAAATTCTATTCCTTCTTCTATAAATGCGTCCATTATTCCGGAGGAAAATATTCCCCGGAAAGTTCCGCCCTCTAAAACAAGTCCGGTCATTTATATCTTTCCTTTCAAAAATTTTTTGCATATCAGTAAGCATATATCCTTGCGATAATGTACATAAGCGCGATACACGCCGCGTCGGTCACAAACGTAAATGCCGCCGCCCATACAACGGCAATTATCGGGTGATCCTTTGCCGCCGGAACAGCTTCCGCTTCAGGAGATCGCATACCTTTCATCTGTTTGGCGGGACGTGTCTCCGCGCTGCCGAAAGTCCATATATTTGCTGCCGAATGGACAAGGTACGCTATCACGCAGACAAAAAAATGATCGCTGAACATAAATATTGAAAAAACATATTCCACCGCTGCCGCAAGCAAGATATTCAGCAGAACTGTCTTGCTGAAAGAAAGTTCATAACCTGTTATCAGTGTGAATATGAAAAGCATTATCAGAAGTACCGCAGTATTCAGCAGCACGAGCTGGATATTGCTGCCTATGATGCCGGCAAAAAATACCGAATAGAACTGCATAGGAAAAACGTTCCACAGGAATATCCACAGCAGAGCAAAAACCACCGCTCCGATCGCGGCAAAAAATTTTCTTTTCCGTGTAAAAAAGGCGTCTATCGTTCCGAACAAATATATCATTCCTTCCGAAAAAAATCGGCAACAAATATATTATATCATATTATCCTGTCAATGAAAACAGCAAATATGAAATTTTTGTAAATTATGCGTATAAACATGTAAAATTGTCTATGGCTATGTCACAACAAGGAGTTGATTTTTAATATTTACCAATAAATGATAATTTTGCGCGGAGCGCAAAATTATCATTTAGTGTGGAGTGTTGAGAGTTAAGAGTTGAGATATTTATAATTTAACGCACTAAACGAGAGAAAATTATAGCTGGTCGAGCTGAGCCC
>CANQZR010000149.1 GCA_947628405.1 uncultured Clostridia bacterium | reverse complement strand
AGAGGTCCGAGAACGTAGAACGGCGCTTCATGACAGATACGCTTCTGCAATTTCATATTTGCTTCTATTTCGTTCATAGCCATGTGTCCGGGACCTTCCACCATGACCTGTACGTCCTTTGCCCAAGCGCGTTCGGTAAGCGCGCCGAGTTCGATAAGCTCGGCTATCTGTCCGCCGTCGGAACTGTCGTCGATACAGCCGGGACGGAGCGCGTCGCCAAGACTTATGGTAACGTCATATTCGCGTAAAATGTCAAGGACTTCGTCGTAATGTTCATAGAACGGATTTTCGCTGCCGGTCATTTCCATCCATGCAAACAGCAGCGAACCGCCTCTTGAAACAATATTCATTCTGCGTTTGTCACGCTTGAATGCTTCTACCGCACGGCGGTTTATCCCGGCATGGATAGTCATGAAATCCACGCCTTCTTCCGCATGAGCGCGGACTACTTTCAGAAAATCTTCCGCAGTGATCTCAAGCAGATCTTTTTCAAGGTAGCCGATAGCGTCGTACATGGGAACGGTACCTATCATTGCAGGAGACATTTCTATAAGCTGCCTGCGGAAAGTATTTGTCTTTCCGTAATTTGACAGATCCATAATAGCTTCCGCGCCGAATTTAAGGGAAAGTTTTACCTTTTCCATTTCAACGTCATAATTTTTGCAGTCGCCCGAGATCCCAAGATTGACATTTATCTTTGTGCGCAATCCTTTGCCTATTCCCTCTGCGGAAAGTGACCTGTGATTAACGTTTGCAGGGATAGCTATCTGTCCAAGTGCGACAAGTTCCCGTATTTTTTCGGCAGGAACGTATTCCTTTTCCGAAACCGTCTGCATTTCGGGCGTGATAATGCCTTTTTTAGCGGCTTCCATCTGAGTGCTGTAATTTTTCATAAAAACCCTCCGATAATTCCGAATTATTTAATTTCCCTGCGGTGCAAAAAGTTTTCTGAGCTGCGGAACGGAAAAAAGTATTACCGCGCCTATTACCGTAAATATTATCTCCGGAAGCATATAAACTCCGTTGTAAACAAGGCTGTAAAGCCATTCGTTGTCTGTAACAAATCCGCTCCAGAGTTCACCGAACGAATGCCAGATAACTACTCCGCTGAGAAAATGACTGATAAACCTTAACACGCCTGCAAATACCGTTCCGCCTATGTAGCCCACAAGTCCTTTGTTACGGAATATCCCGGCAAGACCTACGACCGTAAACGCAAGTACATAATCAAGCAGTATGCTTCCTATGAGCATGAGCGGTGTCAGTCCCCAGCCGAAAACTCCCGATGTTGCAAGCTGAAAAAGAGAGTAAACGAATGAAGCGAAAAGACCTTTTTTAATTCCGTATCTTATGCTGTAAACAACGATTGGAAGCATTGAAAGCAGTGTTACCGAGCCGCCCCAAGGCATTTCAATTATTTTTACAAGACTTAATGCTGACGCAAGAGCGACCATTACTGCGCCCTCAACAAGTTCACGGGTTTTGAATTTCATGTAATTTTACCTCCAGAATAAAATTTGCCTGTACCGGCGCGGCACAGGCAGATCGTTTATTTTACATAAAGATCAGAACAATTCCCTACGCCGGCATTATCCGTATCAGGTCAAAGGGTCGGAACTGTTTTTGTTCCCTCTCAGCCGCAATCAGCAGCTCCCCTGTATAATACAAGATATATTCTAACATTTTTTTCTTTATTTGTCAATAGCGATCCCAAACTGTTCAGAAAAATTTTTTATTGCAATTTAAACAATGCATATGCTGATTTTTACAATGTTATTGTTTGATTTTTACAAAAATAAAATTTGCTATTGACAGCAGAAAATTTTAGGTGTATTATATTAGCATAAAGCCTACTAAACACATATGAATTGTTGATTAAGTATGCTGTCCGGTTTGATCCGGAATAAAATAAAATTCGGAGGTAAAGTAAAATGAGTAATTTTTCAGAAAGAAATTTAAAATTTGAGACAAAACAGCTTCATGTGGGTCAGGAGAGCGCAGACCCTGTAACAGATGCAAGAGCCGTACCGATCTATGCGTCTACATCATATGTTTTTCACAATTCCCAGCACGCTGCTGACAGATTTGCCCTTAAAGACGCAGGAAATATCTATGGACGTCTTACCAACCCCACGCAGGATATTTTTGAGCAGAGGATAGCCGCTCTGGAGGGCGGAGTTGCTGCTCTTGCGGTAGCTTCCGGCGCAGCAGCCATCACATATACGATACAAAATCTTGCTCAGGCAGGGGATCATATCGTAGCTTCAAAAACTATTTACGGCGGTACATATAATCTTCTGGAACATACGCTTCCTGCTTACGGAATAAAAACTACTTTCGTTGATCCTGATGAAGAAGGCTCTTTTGAAAATGCCATTCAGGAAAACACAAAAGCAATTTTTATCGAAACTCTCGGTAACCCTAATTCAAATATAATTGATATTGAAAAGATCGCCGGTATTGCTCATAAGCATAAGATACCGCTTGTAATAGACAATACTTTTGCAACTCCTTATCTGGTGCGTCCTATCGAATACGGCGCCGACATAGTAGTTCATTCTGCTACAAAATTTATAGGCGGTCACGGAACGGCAATAGGCGGAGTTATTGTTGACAGCGGAAAATTCGACTGGGAAGCCAGCGGAAAATTCCCGTCCATAGTTGAACCCAACCCAAGCTATCATGGAGTCAGCTTTACAAAGGCTGTAGGAGCGGCTGCATTTGTAACAAAGATCCGCGCTATACTTCTGAGAGATACCGGAGCAACGCTTTCGCCGTTCCATGCATTTTTGTTCCTGCAAGGTCTTGAAACGCTTTCGTTAAGAGTTGAAAGGCACGTTGAAAATGCAATTAAGGTAGTAAATTATCTTAAAGATCACCCTCAGGTAGAAAGGGTAAATCACCCGTCTCTTGCGGAGGGAGAACAGAAGCGTCTGTACGATAAATATTTCCCCAACGGCGGCGGTTCCATATTCACATTTGAAATAAAGGGAACAGAGGAGGACGCTAAGAAGTTTATAGATAATTTGAAGATATTCTCGCTCCTTGCAAATGTAGCCGACGTCAAGAGCCTTGTTATCCACCCTGCATCGACCACGCACTCACAGCTCAACGTTCAGGAGCTTGAAGAACAGGGTATCAAGCCCAACACGATACGTCTTTCTATAGGAACGGAGCATATCGACGATATTATTTACGATCTTGAAGAAGCATTCAAGACGATAAAGTGATCGTTTTGAGCAGATTTAAAAAATTTAGAATAAAAATGCCGGTTTTCATAAATAAGAAAGCCGGCATTTTATCATTTAGTGTTGAGAGTGGAGAGTTGAGAGTTGAGATAAATGATAATTTAGCGGAACAAAATAAAAAAAACAATAGCTGGTCCAGCGCAGCCGCGCTGGTGGGGTCAAGGGGCAAAGCCCCTTGTCGCCGTCCGCAGAC
>CANQZR010000148.1 GCA_947628405.1 uncultured Clostridia bacterium | reverse complement strand
TGGTGGTGCACCCTGCGGCGGGAAATTACAGCGGAACAATGGTAAATGCTCTTCTTTATCACTGCGGTGAGCAGCTTTCTTCCATAAACGGGGTCATTCGTCCCGGAATAGTCCACAGGATCGACAAAAATACAAGCGGACTTCTTATAGTTGCTAAAACCGATATGGCACATCAGAAACTTGCAGAACAGATAAAGGCGCACACCTTTACGCGCGAATATCATGCAGTCGTTTGCGGAAGATTCAAAGAAACGACCGGGGTCATTGACGCTCCTATCGGCAGACACCCTATAGACCGCAAAAAAATGTGCGTTACGGATAAAAATTCCAAAGAAGCAAGAACGGAATATACCGTTCTTGATGAATTTGATAACTACAGCTATATAAAACTTAAACTTTTTACGGGCAGAACACATCAGATACGCGTTCATATGTCTTATATAGGGCACCCTGTTTTCGGGGATGATGTTTACGGTAAGCCTTCAAAGTTTTGTGAGGGGCAGTGTCTGCACGCAAAAAAGATCGGTTTTATTCACCCTGCGGACGGAAAATATTATGAATTTGACAGCGAGCTTCCCGAATATTTCAGATCCGTCCTGAACAGGCTTTCAGGAGGACGAGTTTAACGGCGGAGGAAATTTTTATGCCGGATTTTTCAAATATTGTTTTCATCACCGATCTTGACGGAACGCTGCTTCCAAGCAATAAAATTCCCCTTGAAAAGGATCTTAAAGCTATCGAGCGTTTCAAACAAAACGGTGGGATATTTACCATTGCGACGGGACGGGTAATTCAGGCGACAGATCAATTTTTTGACATTCTTAAACCAAATGCGCCTGTTATCCTGAATAACGGTTCGCTGATCTACGATATTGACAGTAAAAAAACACTTTATAACTGCACTCTTGACAGGGCTGCAAAGGAATACACACTGGCTCTTATGAAAAAATTCCCGGACATTGGCGTTGAAGTTAATTTTCCCGACAGAATATGTGTTGTCCGTCTTACCGAGTGGGAACAGCAGCACCTTGACGTGACCCATCTTCCGTATGTAGTGACAACTATTGATGACATTCCCGAGGACGGTTGGAGCAAAGTCCTTTACTCAATTTCACATGACAGGATACATGAACTTGAAGAATTTGCCGCTTCGGAAGGTTGGAACAAGGCGAGCTTCGTGACTTCGGGGGTCTCATATTTTGAATGTCTGCCGAAAAATACGGCGAAAGGTTTTGCGCTGAAAGAGCTTATAAAAATTGCAGGTTGGGAAAACTGCAAAGTTGCCGCTTCGGGAGATTATAACAACGATCTGGAAATGCTTGAAGTTTCCGATATTCCCATAGCGCCGCAGAATGCGCAGGATATTGTGAAAAAAGCGGCGGAATTTGTTACTGCCGCAGACTGCAACGGCGGATTTATTTCAGAAGCCGTTGAATATATTGAAAGTCATTATGTAAAGTGATGATACTTTTTACATATGCAACAGAAAGGAATGGTAAAACATGGACGCTGCCATAAAAAAACAGCTTGAAATTACTGCCTGCAAGGTAAGAATGGGAGTTATCGAGGGCGTTTACAATGCTAAATCTGGACACCCCGGTGGATCGCTCTCAATATGCGATCTGCTGACATACCTTTATTTTGCTAAGCTGAATGTTGACCCTAAAAACCCAAAAATGCCTGAAAGGGACAGGCTTGTTCTT
The DNA here is from genome assembly GCA_947628405.1 of uncultured Clostridia bacterium. Lineage (GTDB taxonomy): Bacteria > Bacillota > Clostridia > Oscillospirales > Ruminococcaceae > RGIG8773. The sequence goes on along the minus strand of CANQZR010000148.1, from coordinate 1,786 downwards.
TCAAAAGGACACTGTGCGCCTGCATTGTATTCCGTTCTTGCGCAAAGAGGATTTTTCTCAGCAGATGAACTGAAAAAGCTTCGTCACATAGGCGCAATGCTTCAGGGACACCCGGATATGAAAGGAACTCCCGGCGTTGATATGAGTACGGGTTCTCTCGGTCAGGGAATTTCCACAGCCTGTGGAATGGCTCTGAGCGGAAAACTTTCCTGCGCCCCTTATAAGGTTTATGCAATTCTCGGAGACGGTGAGATAGAAGAGGGTCAGGTATGGGAAGCGGCTATGTTTGCGGCTCATAACAAGCTGGATAATCTTGTTGCGATCGTTGATAACAACGGACTTCAGATAGACGGCAAGATAACCGATGTATGCTCTCCTATGCCTATAACGGACAAGTTTGAAGCATTCGGCTGGTATGTTATCACCATGAACGCTCACGATTTTGATGATATCGAACGCGCTTTTGACGAAGCGGAAAAGATCAACGGCAAGCCTGTTGCAATTATCCAGACAAGTACAAAAGGCAAAGGCGTTTCATATATGGAAAATCAGGTGGGTTGGCACGGTTCTGCTCCCAATAAAGAGCAGTATGAACAGGCTATGGCTGAACTCAATGCTCAGCTTAAAGCATTGGAAGCCTGATTTTGAAAGGAGCAGTTAAAAATGGCAGATATAGTTAAAAAAGCTACCAGAGAAAGCTACGGCGAGGCTCTTGCGGAGCTTGCCGATAAATATGACGATCTTGTAGTTCTTGACGCGGATCTTGCGGCGGCTACAAAGACGGGAATTTTCAAGAAAAAATATCCCGAAAGATTTATAGACTGCGGAATTGCCGAGGCTAACATGATGGGCGTTGCAGCCGGTCTTGCCTCCACGGGCAAGAAGGTTTTTGCAAGCTCCTTTGCAATGTTTGCGGCAGGAAGAGCATATGAGATAGTCCGCAATTCTATCGGTTATCCTCACATAAATGTTAAGATAGGCGCGACCCACGCAGGAATTTCCGTAGGCGAGGACGGTGCAACGCACCAGTGCAACGAGGATATTGCCCTTATGAGGACTATTCCCGGCATGACAATAATCAATCCTGCCGATGATGTTGAAGCAAAAGCTGCCGTTGAAGCGGCTATTAATATTGACGGTCCGGTGTATATGCGTTTCGGACGTCTTGCTGTTCCTGTGTTCAACGACAAGGCAACTTATAAGTTTGAAGTGGGAAAAGGTATCCAGCTTAAAGACGGCAAGGACGTTACCATAATTGCAACCGGTCTTATGGTTAATGAAGCAAGAATGGCTGCGGAAACTCTTGAAAAGGACGGTATATCCGCAAGAGTTATAAACATTCACACCATAAAGCCCATTGACAAGGAAATTATCTGCAAGGCAGCCCGTGAAACCGGCGTTATAGTTACTGCCGAGGAACATAGCATTATAGGCGGTCTGGGTTCTGCCGTTGCGGAAACTGTTACGGAATGTTGTCCCGTTCCTGTTGTAAAAATAGGCGTAAACGATGTTTTCGGACACTCCGGTCCTGCGGTTGATCTTCTGAAAGAGTTCGGACTTTCTGCGGAGAATATTGTTGAAAAGGCAAAGTACGCGGTAACATTAAAGAAGTAATTTCTGCAAATACTTTTTATGCGGGTATCACGGGAATTTCCCGCGATGCCCAATTTTTAGTTTTAAGAGTTGAGTGTTGAGTGTTAAGGGTTGATAGCAAAGTGTCAAACAAATCGGGATTTGCAGGTGAAATTTTTATGGAAGCAAGACTTGAATACTGCGGTAATTATAT
>CANQZR010000147.1 GCA_947628405.1 uncultured Clostridia bacterium | reverse complement strand
ACCAGCTATTGTTTATCATGTTTGGTGTGCTAAATTATAATATCTCAACTCTTAACTCTTAACTCTCAACACTAAATTATCATTTATCGGTAAATATAAAAAATATTAAAAATCAACTCCTTGTTATGACATAACCTAAACTAAAAATGCCGCCCGTGCATTGCACGGGCGGCATAAAATGTCAGAAGATCATTTTATTTCAAGCCGTTTTGTTTCCGGATCGGAAGCAGCTTTTTTGGGAAGCTCTACATAGAGCACGCCGTTTTTGTATTCCGCGCCGATATTGTCGGCGTCTATGCCGGAAATATCAAAGCTCCTGCGGTATGAACCATAGGTGCGTTCACGGCGGATATACTTGCCGTTATCGTCCTTTTCGGAATTTTCAGTATTATGTTCCGCAGAAAGGATCAGGCTGTCGCCGTTGATATCCAGCTTGATATCGCTTTTTTCAAATCCGGGCAACTCGGCTTCAAGAACGAAGCTGTTCCCTTCATCACGGATATCGGTGCGGCAGGTGTTTATGCGGCTGTCCTCGCCGAAGAAATCTTTCTCAAAATCATGGAACGCGTTGAAAAGATCATAACTTTTTCTTTCAAAAGGTGTAAGTGCAAACATATATATTCCTCCTGTATAGTTGTTTAAAATATTATTTGATGGATCATAAGGTTTTAATCATCGTACCCATTGGTATCGCTTCCTTTTTTATTTTGTAATTACATAATACCCCCTGTTTATGTGCGAACAATAATAGAATTGTGAAAAAATGATGAAAATTAGCACTCTAATTTTGAGAGTGCTAATCCGTTTTTGATTTTTGCAGAAAAAATTTCAAAAAATCGTTGACAAGCAGGATCTTATGTGATATAATAACATGGTCGGACGGATCATATCCCGTTCACAGCTATCGAATTCTAAAGACAGCAGGCGGCAAGGAAAGGTTTTCTGCCCTGTTCCGAGCCATAATTCCTGCCGAGGAAAAGATGGTAAGTATATAATAGTGTACTTGCGCCTTTTCCCGTCGGAAAAGGTTTTCTTTTTTTGGATCCGAATAGCATATAAAAAATTCGGAGGTGAAATTCTTAATGCCAAGCGCAAAGATACTTGAATCCAAAAAGGCAAGGGTCGAAGCTATCACAGAAATGCTCAAGAATGCGTCCGCAGGCGTTATCGTGGACTACAAGGGCATAACCGTTGAGGACGACACCAAGCTGAGAAAGGAACTCAGAGAAGCAGGCGTGAATTACTTCGTTGAGAAAAATTCAATGCTCCGCTTCGCCGTAAAGAACGTTGGTCTTGACGGACTTACAGACGTTCTTGAGGGAACGACCGCTATCGCAGTCACCGAAGGCGACCAGACCGCTCCTGCCCGTATCCTCGGCAAATTCGCTGAAAATTCCGATGGCAAGTTTGCTCTTAAAGCAGGCTTTATCGACAGCGAGATCTATGACGCCAAGGGTGTTCTGGCTCTTTCAAAGATCCCCTCAAAGGAAACTCTTCTTGCACAGCTCCTTGGTTCTCTCAAGGCTCCTATGCAGAACCTCGCCGCTACTCTCCAGGCTCTTTCGGAGAAAAAAGCAGCGGAAGAATCCGCTTGACCGCGGTATCATTTGTTCCGGGGCATTTTAAAGATCCCGGATATCACACGTTAAAAACCTTAAATTTAATTTGAAAAGGAGATAAATTATCATGGCTTCTGAGAAAGTTACAAGCATTTTAGATTCTATCGACGCTCTTTCCATTCTTGAACTTAACGAACTGGTTGAGGGCATTCAGGAAAAATATGGTGTTTCCGCTGTTGTAGCCGCTGCTGCACCCACTGCAGGCGGAGCTGCTGCCGCTGAAGAAAAGACTGAATTTGACGTTATCCTTGCTTCCTTCGGTGAGAAGAAAATGGACGTTATCAAGGCTGTTAAGGATATCTGCGGTCTTTCCCTCAAGGAAGCTAAGGAGCTTGTTGAAGCTGCTCCTAAGGCTCTCAAGGAAGGCGCTTCCAAGGCTGACGCTGAAGAGATCAAGACCAAGCTCGAAGCTGCCGGCGCTACAGTTGAACTCAAGTAATTTATTGTATATCTTAAACAAATACGGCGTGAGACAATTACGGTTTCACGCCTTTTTGTTTTCCGTCAGCTGCTTGTACTGAAAGAAAAAACAAAATTTTTCATCGGACGATTGAAATATCTGACATAATATGTTAAAATAATTCTGAAATCAAAAATACGGATAGGAAGATCAAATGAAACGTCTGGTAATTGGCATGATAGCTCATGTGGACTCGGGAAAAACTACCCTTTCGGAAGCTATGCTCTACCTGAGCGGAAATATACGGAAACAAGGTCGGGTGGATCACGGCGACGCTTTTCTTGACACGCATCATATCGAACGCGACAGAGGCATTACTGTATTTTCAAAACAGGCGGTGATGCGCTGCGGAGAAAATGAATATACTCTTCTTGATACTCCGGGGCACGCAGATCTTTCGTCCGAGACAGAACGGGCTATGTGCGCCCTTGATTACGCAGTCATGGTGATAAGCGGCTCCGAGGGTGTTCAGGAACATACCGTTACGCTGTGGCAGCTTCTTACAAAATATGATATCCCCACTTTTGTGTTTATAAATAAAATGGATATTTCACCCTTTGACCGCAGTTTTCTTATGGAAACGCTTTCCGTGAAGCTGAACGGTCGGTTCATTGATTTCACTCCCGGCAGGGATACTGCGGAATTTTTCGAGGAGGCGGCTCTTTGCGACGAAAAGCTGATGGATCGGTTCCTTGAAAGTGATACCATACCGGACAATGAAATATCCCAAGCCATAAAAGAACGAAAGATATTCCCCTGCTATTTCGGTTCGGCTCTTAAATCAAAAGGCGTAAACGAGTTTATCGAAGGTCTGGAAAAATACACCTTCCGGACGGTCACGGACGGCAGCTTTGCCGCAAGGATATTCAAAATAACCGAGGAACAGGGCGTTCGTCTTACGCATATGAAGATAAATTCGGGCAGCCTTAAAGTCCGTTCCATGATAAACGGCGAAAAAGTAAACCGTATACGGGTATATTCAGGAGCAAAATTCATATGTCCGGAAGAAGTTTTTGCCGGAACGCTTTGCGCCGTTGAAGGACTTTCAAATACCCATGCCGGTCAGGGATTAGGCGCTGATAAAGGCGCGCCGCAGCCGTTCCTTGAGCCGGTAATGACATACAAGCTGATACTTCCGGAGGGCACTGACGAGCACACTTTTCTTGCTAAGATGCGTATTCTTGAAGCGGAAGATCCTCAGCTGCATATAATGTGGAACGACCGCCTCCGGGAAATACACGTCAGCCTTATGGGAGATATACAGCTTGAAATACTCGGTACGCTCATAAAAGAACGCTTCGGCATTGAAGCGGGATTCGGAAAAGGCAGCATACTGTACAAAGAAACCATTGCTTCACCTGTATGCGGCGCAGGACATTTTGAACCTTTGCGCCACTATGCGGAAGTACGTCTGCGGA
>CANQZR010000146.1 GCA_947628405.1 uncultured Clostridia bacterium | reverse complement strand
GCGACAAGGGGCGCTGCCCCTTGACCCTGCGAGCTGGGCTCAGCTCGACCAGCTATAATTTTCTCTCGTTTAGTGCGTTAAATTATAAATATCTCAACTCTTAACTCTCAACTCTCAACACTAAATAATAAAAATCAACCTCTTGTTGTGCCATAGCCAAAAAAAGCAGGACTCCATAATATTCGGAGCCCTGCTTTTTGTGTCGCAAAGCAAATTTCCGCATAGGATATAATACTAAAATATAAGAACAAAAATGTACATAAGGAGTGATATTTTTGGGTCTTACTGCCGGTTCTGTCGGGAAGAATGCCTGCGGCGGAAGCTTTGTTCCCGAAAAAAATGATAACGAAAAAACCGTTGCCCTTGCAGGAAATCCGAATGTAGGAAAATCCACCGTTTTCAATGCGCTCACCGGAATGAACCAGCATACCGGCAACTGGACCGGAAAAACCGTTCAGAACGCTCAGGGACACTGTTCCGTAGGAACAAATAACTATCTTATGGTGGATATCCCGGGAACATATTCCCTGCTCGCACATTCCGCCGAAGAGGAAGTCGCACGCGATTTCATCTGCTTCGGCGGAACTGACGCGGTGATCGTGGTATGCGACGCGTCCTGCCTTGAAAGAAATCTCAATCTTGTTTTGCAGACTATTGAGATAACTTCGCATACGCTTGTTTGTGTAAATCTGCTCGATGAAGCAAAAAAGAAAAAAATTTCGGTGGATCTGCAAAAACTTTCCGAAAAATTAGGCGTTCCCGTTTGCGGTACTTCCGCAAGAAGCGGAACAGGTATTGCGGAAATGATGGAACGTCTGCCGGAAGTTATCTCACAGCCGGATAAAAATATCCCCATTGTGATCTATCCCGAAGAAATTGAAAACGCTGTCGGAATTATCCGCCCTGTTCTTGAAAAAAAATTATCGGGAAAGCTTTCCGCACGCTGGACAGCAATACGGCTCCTCGATAACGATAAAAAATTAAATGCCGGAATAAGCGAATTTTTACATTACGATATCGAAAAAGATGAAGAAATATCCTCCGCCGTTTCGGAAGCCCGGAAATACCTTTCCGACAGCGGCATATCCGATTCAGTGTCAAAAGATATGATAGTCAATTCAATAGTCCGTCAGGCTGAAAGGATCGCTGCGGAATGTGTAGTTCATGAAAGACCGGATTATTACGAACGGGACAGAAAGATCGACCGCATACTTACGCATAAGATCTGGGGAGTTCCCATAATGGCTGCCCTGCTGCTTGTGATATTCTGGATAACGATCGAGGGGGCAAATTACCCGTCAGAACTGCTTTTCGGAGCGCTGTTTTCATTGGGCGAAAAACTTTCCGGGTTACTTTATTATTTTCACGCCCCCGAATGGCTGAATAGTATGCTTATAGACGGCGTATACCGTGTTCTTGCATGGGTAACGGCTGTTATGCTGCCGCCTATGGCGATATTTTTTCCGCTTTTCACGATATTGGAAGATGTGGGATATCTTCCGAGGGTGGCTTTCAATCTGGACAGATATTTCAAAAGCTCCAATGCCTGCGGCAAACAAGCTCTTACAATGATGATGGGGTTCGGCTGCAATGCAGCAGGAGTCACAGGCTGCCGGATAATTGATTCTCCCCGTGAAAGGCTTATTGCGATACTTACCAACAGTTTCGTTCCGTGCAACGGACGGTTCCCGACACTTATTGCGGTAATAACAATGTTCTTTACCGCAGGCGCAGCCGGTCTTGGACAAAGTTTCCTGTCGGTGCTTATACTAACATCAGTAATAATCCTTGGGGTGCTGCTTACTTTTGCAATGTCAAAGCTGCTTTCCTCCACGGTGCTGAAAGGCGTGCCGTCGTCGTTTGCTCTGGAGCTTCCGCCATACCGTATGCCGCAGATAGGCAAAGTAATTATCCGCTCGATATTCGACAGAACTATTTTTGTTCTGGGCAGAGCGGTTTCGATCGCAGCGCCCGCCGGACTTATAATATGGCTTTTGGGGCATATACAATATGCAGACGGTTCGCTTCTGACTGCCTTTGCCGGTTTTCTTGACCCGTTCGCAAGTTTTATCGGTCTGGACGGAGTGATACTTCTTGCATTTATTCTGGGCTTTCCGGCAAATGAGATAGTAGTGCCGATAATGCTGATGATGTATCTTTCCTCCGGAAAGATAGTTGAATATGAAGATCTTGAGTCCCTTAAAAACATACTTACGGACAACGGCTGGGATATAACCACCGCTGTATGTACAATGATATTCATGCTGTGTCATTTTCCGTGTTCAACGACCTGCATGACCATAAAAAAAGAAACGGGAAGCATAAAATGGACGTTAGCCGCATTTATTCTTCCCACCGTTACCGGTATCATACTTTGCGCCGTTACGGCAAATATTATAAGGATATTTATATGACCAAACGGATTTTCACCGCGTCATATCACCTGTACGGAAATATTTCCGTACAGCTTTTCGGCTTCATCTTTTTCCGCAAGAAATTCCGAAAAAGCTGAAGCGCTGCCGGCGGCAGCTCCCCATTTAAGAGCTTCTTCAAAACTTCCTGAGCCTATCCAGCCCGCAAGAAATCCGGCTACCATTGAATCCCCTGCGCCTACGGAATTTATCACCTTTCCATTTGGTACGCTGCAGGTATAGACTTTTCCGTCGGAAGCACACAGCACCGCTCCGTATTCCGCCATTGAAACAAGAACATTTTTCGCGCCCATTTTGCGGAGCCTTGCGGCATAGAACGCAGCTTTCTCCTTATCGCTGCCGATTTCAACGCCGAATATTTCTCCGAGTTCATGGTGATTGGGCTTTATCAGGAATGGTCTTTGCGTGGGAACATTCATAAGCATTTTTCCCGACGCGTCGGCTACAAAGCGAACTCCCCTGCCGCCAAGCCTTTGCATTATGTCGTTATAGACAGTATCCGGCAGGGAGCGCGGTATGCTGCCTGCAAGCACAAGTATATCCCCTGAAGAAAGCCTTTTCAGCTTATTAAAAAGCTCCTCCATGCTTTCTTCCGGGATATCAGGACCTATACCGTTTATCTCGGTCTCACTGTCAGATTTCAGTTTTACATTTATTCTTGAAAATCCCTGCGGAAGTTCGATAAAATCACATTTTACCCCCTGCGATCCGATAAGACGGCGTATTTCAGCGCCCGTAAAACCGGCTGTAAATCCAAGCGCAACGCTTTCAACACCAAGATTTTTAAGAACAACGGAAACGTTTATGCCCTTTCCGCCTGCAAGTATCTGCTCGGCAGAAGCCCTGTTGGTTTTTCCGAAAGCCGGCGAATCGGTCCGTACAACGTAGTCTATGGCAGGATTGAATGTAAGCGTATATATCATCTTGCAAGATCCTTTCAAAGAAATTCGGATAATGTTTTTCCTCACGGAAAAACATACAGTTAAAAAGCCCTCAGGCATACTGCATGAGGGCTTTCTGGCGCGCTGCAAGGGACTCGAACCCCTGACCTACTGGTTCGTAGCCAGTCACTC
>CANQZR010000145.1 GCA_947628405.1 uncultured Clostridia bacterium | reverse complement strand
CCTTGACCCTGCGAGCTGGGCTCAGCTCGACCAGCTATAATTTTCTTTCGTTTAGAGCGCTAAATTATCATTTATCTGTAAATATAAAAATCAACTTCTTGTTATAACATAGCCTTTTTATATTCCCCTGACATCTGCACTTTACATATCTTTAAAAATATGTTATAATTCCATTACGGACAAAACTTTATCTCAAACATTAAGGCTTCTTTGCCTGAACATTTACCGGCGGAAACCGTTATGTTGTTTTCAAAAAAGGAGGAAATTTATGCTTAAAAATATACTTAAAAGCAGCGACTGCGCAGCCTGCCGGATATGCTGCGTTTTTGACAAATACGATATATGGGAATCTCCCGTTCTTGATAACGAACTGAAAGATCGGGTATCAAAACGTTTTCCGGAGTTTTCTTTTGTAAAAAAAGGAGACGGCTGGCTGTTCCGTATGACCGGATCAGATGACGAACTTTTTTACTGTCCCGCTCTTGACCATAGTACCGGCTGTATCCTCGGAGAGGATAAGCCGTTTGACTGTAAGATATGGCCATACAGAATAATGGAGCTTGGTGGAAAAAAAGTGATATCCATAGCCTCTATCTGCCCGACAATGTATTCAAAACCGCTTTCGGAACTGTGTGAAGAACTTGATAAAAACGGTCTGGCAGAAAAAATATTTGCTTTTGCGGAAGCTCACCCGTATATTATAAAGCCATATGAAAAAGGTTATCCTATCCTGATGGTCAAAAATGACTGATGAACTGACATACAAAAAGCCCGTTCCTTTATGGAACGGGCTTTTAAAATGCATTTTATCAGTTGACAATAGTCTTTTCTGTTTCCTTATCAAAGATGTGTACCTTGTTAGGATCGATAGCTACCTTGATAACATCCTGAGGACGTGCTGTAGAACGAGGATCAACACGAGCTGTAAGAGGAATACCTTCACAGTTCAGGTACAGATATGTTTCAGCACCCATCATTTCGGTAATTTCAACGTTAGCGTCAATTATACCGGTCTTAGCTGCGGAGAGGAACATTTCTTCGTCGTGAATGTTCTCAGGACGAACGCCCATGATGATCTCCTTGTCAACATAATCGGAAAGAACTACTTCGTCTACCTTAGACTCAGGAAGTTCAACATAATATTTCTTTCCTCTGGAAGTCTTGGTATCTTCAGAACCAAATTCAATTGTAAACTTGTCTTCGATCTTTCTGAGAACAGCGTCAACAAAGTTCATCTGAGGTGAACCCATAAATCCTGCAACGAACTGGTTTACAGGGTTGGTATAAAGGTTCTGAGGAGAATCTACCTGCTGAACGAAACCGTCTTTCATAACAACGATACGGTCGCCCATTGTCATAGCTTCCGTCTGGTCGTGAGTTACATAGATAAATGTAGTACCGAGTTTCTGGTGGAGCTTGGATATCTCGGTTCTCATCTGCGCACGGAGCTTAGCGTCCAGGTTGGACAGAGGCTCGTCGAGAAGGAATACCTGAGGCTCACGAACGATCGCACGTCCAAGAGCAACACGCTGTCTCTGACCGCCGGAGAGAGCCTTCGGCTTTCTGGAAAGGAGGTGAGAGATATCAAGTATTCTTGCAGCTTCTTCTACCTTACGGTTGATCTCATCCTTAGGAACTTTACGGAGTTTAAGACCGAAAGCCATGTTATCATATACGGTCATGTGAGGATACAGAGCGTAGTTCTGGAAAACCATTGCGATATCTCTGTCCTTAGGAGCAACGTCATTTACAAGACGGTCTCCGATGTAGAGCTCGCCTTCGGAAATTTCCTCAAGACCTGCGATCATACGGAGAGTTGTGGACTTACCGCATCCTGAAGGACCAACAAGGATGATAAATTCCTTGTCTCTGATCTCAAGGTTTACGTCTGAAACGGCAACAACGCCGCCGGGGTATTTCTTATAAATTGATCTGAGTGACAAACTAGCCATTGTGAGCGGACCTCCCAAAAAATTAGTCTTGCCGATATACTCTCTCGGCTATATTAATATAATACCAAATTTTCAACATAAATTTCAAGTTGCTTATTAACTAAACTTACAAAAAGTTATTTATTTAGTTTGACGAAAAAACGGCATTTTGTAAAAACTGGTAAAATTTTCATTATGTTTTTGCATAAATCTTTTCAATTTCTTTGTGCAATATTTCACGGCACTGTCCCTCGGCAAGATCGGGGTCAAGTTCAAGTTTGCCTATGCTTACTCTTTTAAGATACAATATCTTGTTGCCGACGGCTTCCGCCATACGTTTTATCTGATGATACATACCCTCTTTAAGAGTAATATAGACCTTGCAGGGATCGTCCGTTATCTCCAGTTTTGCCGGCAGGCATTTGTCTCCGCCGTCAATGGTCATGCCGGAAGCAAAAATTTCGGCGTCCTTGGCGGAAGCGGGCTTTTCAAGAACGGCAAAATACTTTTTTTCTACATGTTTGCCGGGAGAAAGTATCTCATGTGCAAAAGCTCCGTCGTCCGTTATAAGAACAAATCCCACCGTATCCTTATCCAGTCTTCCGGCAGGGAAAAGACCTTTTCTGCGCAGTTCGCCGGGAATAAGCCCAAGCACCGTTTCCGACAGCTTGTCACGCGTTGCGCAGACGACGCCGGCGGGCTTGTTCAGCATTATGTAGATATGCTCACGGTAGATCACAGGCGAACCCTCGGTGCAGACAGCGTCGCTTTCCGGAGATATTTTCATGTCATATAGCTTTGCCGTTTCGCCGCCGATCGTCACAAGACGTTTCTTTATCAGTTCTTTTGCTTCTGTTCTTGTTATGCCGAGCTGATTTGACAGAAATCTGTCGAGCCGCACGGTATCCCTTAAACTGCCTTTTGCCATATGCCGCCTCCTCAAAAGAAAATAAGGGTACATTCTTATCATGAACGTACCCTTTGCGATCAAAGATCTTCGTCGGAGATCTCGTCCTCAGCCGCCTTAGCTGCCTCAGCAGGGTCAGCGTCAAGGCTGTTCAACTCGTCGATGTCGCTTTCCGCATCGGACGTTTCGGGATCTGCGTCGGTTTCTTCCTCACTGCACTCATCGCAGAAGCACTGGTCATCGAAGTATGTTTCATCATCATCATCGAAATCATAATCATACTGTTCGATCTCCTCGCGCTTTTTAACGGCGTAAACGGCAGCAGCCGCGCCTGCGGCAGCCGCTCCTACAGCGAGCAGTATAGCACTGAAAGCTTTCATATAGTTATTCACTCCTTATAATAAATTTGAATGTAAACAATATTGCAAAACATATTATACCACATATTTTATAAAATTACAATGGTTTTTCATGAAAAAACAGGACAAATTCACAAACATTTTTTTGGCAGGGTCATGTAACAAGAAGTTGATTTTTAATATTTACCGATAAATGATAATTTAGCGGAACAAAATAAAAAAACAATAGCTGGTCCAGCGCAGCCGCGCTGGTGGGGTCGAGGGGCAAAGCCCCCGTCGCGCTCCGCAGAGCGCGAAATCCCCTTTTCAAAAAAACGGAGCTGGGGGTGAGGAAACGCGACAGCGTTTCCGAGGGGCGGCGTACACGACCGCCGC
>CANQZR010000144.1 GCA_947628405.1 uncultured Clostridia bacterium | reverse complement strand
ATAAACAGGAATATCCTGTTGAAAAGGAAACACAGAACAAAATAAATTATTGCAATTACAAGATAGGATTCAAGATATTTGTAATATGTTCCGCCCGCTGTTTTTGCCTGTAGGAACAATTCCTTTACGCCGATAACATTAAGCACTGAAGTCATTTTCAGATTGGTAAGGAACATATTTGCCATTTCCGGAACGATATTCTTGAACGCCTGCGGAAGAACTATATTCATCATTGCCGAAATAGGCGACATTCCCATGGCAAGAGCGCCCTCGCGCTGACCTATATCTATGGATTTTATTCCTGCGCGTACCGTTTCCGCCATGTACGCTCCCGTGTTCAGTACGGTAACTAAAATTCCTGCCATTATCGGATCTATTTCAAAACCGCCTTGGCGCAGTCCGTAATAAATTATCATTGCCTGTACGATCATAGGCGTTCCGCGGAAAAGTTCGATATATACCTTGCTTATTCCTTTTATGATACCTAAAAATATCTTTTTTGGAACGGGATCGTTTTTGCTGAGTTTTGAATCCTCCGCAATACCCACAATGAAGCCGAGAACAAATCCGAGTATCGTTCCGACGACCGAAACGGCAAGGGTTATCAGTGTACCTTCAACAAATAACTGAGCATATTCCGAAGCAATGAACCATATCCATTCAAAAACTCCGTTTGGTGTATTTGTCATAAATATCTCCCTTCTTTGCAAAAGTTATCTTAACAATACCGCCGCCTCCGTATTGACACGGAAGCGGCGTATGTTGATCGGTCAATTTGCCGCAGGCTGAACGGAGATAGCTTCCTCCATCATTGAGTTCATAGTATCTCTGTCAAGACCTACTGCGTCCATTGCTGCCTGTAATTTATCGCGGAATTCGGTATCATCTTTCCGTGTTGCAATGCAGACATTGGTCATTTCTTCATCACCTACAAATGTATCGCCGTCGGCAAGTGTTATGATCTTCAGATCATCATTAGTAAGCAGAGCCGACTGAGCCGTTGGAAGGTCAATTACTGCAAGGTCAGCCGTACCGTTTGAAAGCGCCATGAATACTTCCGCAGTAGTTTCGTAATTTGCTCCCTTGACAGCGTCCGGGATCTGGTCAAGGAGCGGTACCCAGCCTGTTCCGAGCTGTGTTGTTACCGTAATGTTCTTTCCGGCAAGGTCGGAAAGTCCGGTGATATTCTCAATTTCCGAACCTTTCTTTACAACAACGCAGTTGCTTCTGTAATAATAAGGCTCTGTAAACGAATAAGAAAGCATACGTTCTGCTGTTCTGCCCATTCCGGCGATTATGCAGTCATATTCGCCTGAATCCATTGAAATGCCTATTGAATCCCATTCCACCTTATGTACTTCCAGTTCCATTCCCATCTGTTCAGCAAGTTTTTTTGCCACCATAACGTCATAGCCGTAGGCATATCCGCCGCCGCCGTAAATTTCAACGGCTGTGTCACCGTTTGGAACTTCCGTACCTACCTGCGTCCAGTTGAAAGGCGCATAAGCGCACTCCATACCAACTCTAAGCACATTGCTTTCCGACGCAGAAGCGCTTCCGCCGGAAGCAGCCGAATTTTCCGCATTGCCGGACGACGTGTCCGAACAGCCTGTAAACGAGGCAAGTGCCATAACTCCTGCCGTAAGCATACCTATAGCTTTAAATAATCTTTTTACTTTCATAAAAATTCTCCTTTCAGTATCTGGGGTTGAAATTTATTTTTCTGCCGCTTCGCAAACGGCTTCTTTGATAATATCGAATGCCCTGTCGCAGTCGCCCTCGTTGATGATGAGCGGAGGTACCATTCTTATTATGTTTGTACCGATAGCGGTAATAAGAAGTTTTCTGTCAAAACAGCCGTGCTTTACGTCAACAGCGTTTATTTTATCGTCAAATTCAACGCCTACAAGAAGTCCCTGACCGCGGACTTCCTTGATATGAGGAAGTGCGGAAAGCTTCTTCATGAAATATTCGCCCATTTTCTTTGCATTGCCGGCAAGATCCTTTTCAAGCATTTCTGAGACCGCCGCATAGGACGCCGCACAGCACACCGGATGTCCTCCGAATGTCGTTCCGTGAGAACCCATTGTAAATGCTTTTGAAACTTCCTCTGTTGCACAGATAGCGCCTATAGGCATTCCTCCGCCCATGGCTTTTGCCATTGAAACGATATCTGGCTTTATACCGTAATTCATATATGACATTACGGCGCCAGTTCTGCACCAGCCGGTCTGAACTTCATCAAGCAGGAGCAGCATATTGTTTTCATCGCAGAATTTACGCAGCCCCGTCATAAATTCCGGAGTTGCAGGATTAACTCCGCCCTCGCCCTGTACAGGTTCGATCATTATCGCAATAGTGTTGCTTGTGCAGGCGTTTTTAAAAGCCTGAAGATCGTTATACGGAGCGTATGTAAATCCCGGGACCATTCCGCCGAAGCCTATCTGACAGGCATTGTCCGGCTGACCGGTAGCGCTCATTGAACCAAAAGTTCTTCCATGAAAAGAATTTTCTGCGGTAACAATATTGTAGCGGCTTGCACCGTATTTTTCAACTCCGTATTTACGCGCCATTTTTATCATGGCTTCGTTTGCTTCCGTACCGGTGTTCTGGAAGAATATCTTATCCATTCCTATAGCCGTGCAAATTTTTTCCGCCAGAAGTGCCTGCGGAACGGTATATGGGTAGTTGAAAGACTGCATAAGCGTTTTGGCTTGTTCACAAACGGCATTTACGACCCTTTCGCAGCAGTTTCCCACCGAGTTTACGGCAATCCCGGCATAAAAATCAAGATATGGTGTTCCCTTTTCGTCATACATATAAACGTCCTTTGCGCTGTCAGCTATGAAATCAAAGCGTTCATAAGTCTCGATAATATATTTTTTTGCCTTTGCCTTGATCTCTTCGGCGGTAAAGCCTGTGTCTGCAAGCTTCATGACTATCATCTCCTAAAAAAACAAAGACAACGATCTCCTTTAAAGGACACCGTTGTCTTTTTGGGTTTATTATCTTGAACAATTACAGTATACCACTATGCAAGTTTTATGTCAATAACTTTCGTTTAATTTTGTCACTATGCACGAATTTCCCCTATAATACAAGTTTTTATATTTATGTATTTTATAAATTATAAAAATTTATGCAATTATTTTAAAAATTAAATTCATATTATGTTTAGTATATTGAACAAAATGATTAAAAAGAAAGGCATATATTCATGCCGTAAAAAAACATATAAAACTTACATCAGATCTTCCGTTGTTGATATATTTATGCTCTTCCTCACAATTAAAGCGGAATATTTCATTCTGCTCAACGTTCTGCTTTTCCCTGCCTGTATCGACCGTTAGAACTCCCTCAAGAACAGCAAGATATTCTCTTGTTCCTGCGCCATGCCCTCCGCTGACATATATTCCTCCGGGAAGTATATCAATACGGTATATTTCTATTTTTTTGTTATCTTCATATGGCAGGCACGTTCTGACGGTGTATTTTTCGCCCTCCTTTATCGGGAGAACGTCCGAAGTTCTTATAAGATACGATTCTTCCGGCGGTGAGGCTATCAGTTCGGACGTT
>CANQZR010000143.1 GCA_947628405.1 uncultured Clostridia bacterium | reverse complement strand
GAGTAGCGATAACGCCTTTGCTGCCGCCTGTTTCAAGGTATGTGTCTGTTCCCAGACCGTACATATTTGCATAGCGCGCGATAAGCTCCGGACCCATTAACCTGCCCATTTCGTAAAAGAAAATATTGCAGGATTTTTCCAGAGCGGTAACAACGTTTATCCTGCCGTGCCAGCCGGTACATTCGGGCTTATAATCGTCCCAGTAGGTATATACCTTGTTGCATGTTACAGTTGAGGAGGAAGTTATAAATCCCTCGTTCAGAGCCGCCGTAGCAGTGACCGTTTTAAAGGTCGAGCCGGGGCGGTAAAGTCCGTGAGTCGCCCTGTTTGTCAACGGAGAATTTTCCCCGTTCACCACGGAAGCATAATCGGTGATATAGTCGTTAAGATCATATGTGGGATACGTTGCCGCCGCCAGAAGAGCGCCGTTTTTTACGTCAAGAACCACAATAGCTCCCGCGTCTGCGTCCATACCCTTTGCTTCCTTGCTGGTCTGGTTATTCAGCCATGTGATGTGATTTTCAAGTATCTCCTGAACATCGCGCTGATAATCCACATCAAAAGTCAGCTTTACGGTATGTCCGGGGCTTGCTTCTTCGGTGACTATATCCGAAGTTACCACTCCGTTCACAAGCTCCAGCGTTCTTGTTCCCTTAGTTCCCCTGAGTTCGGATTCCATAGCTTTTTCTATGCCTGATTTTCCGATCACGTCATTCAGAGCATAACCGTCCTCTTTCAGCAGTTCATACTCTTCGGCGCTGATAGCCCCCACGGTCCCTATAAGATGCGGCGCTGCGTCGCCTATATTATATACCCTTACCGCTTCCTCCACGATATCCATTCCTTCAAGCGAAAAGGACGCTTCTTTCAGTTTTACCACCGTATCCATAGGTATATCCTCCGCAAAGGTATACCTGTTTGAAAGTGAAAAGCTCCGCATGAACATTTCATATCTTATTCCTGCGATTATGCGTTTTTCCCTTTCGGAATATTCGTCATTTATGCCGTACATATCGTACATTGCCGAAATGCAGTCTCCCGCCGTAGCATAAGGCTGAACTTTTATATTCGTCCGCAGCCGTACTATACTGCTGTCCTGTGCTTCAAGATATTCATAAGGTTCTTCCATGGTTATCGGAAGATTATCTATCCATTCCACGCCGTCACGGTCAAGTATGCGCGCGATGCCCCATATAACGCGGTTTATATCATCATCTTCTGACGGGAAAAACGCTTTTTCGATCACTACATTGAAGCCTGTCTTATTGCTTACTATCTCGTTGCCGCTTTTGTCGATTATCTCTCCTCTCGGAGAGGTTATCACCTGTGAAGCCATACGGGTAGTTCTGGCTTTTTCAAGGTATTCCGCACCGTCAACTATCTGCACTTTCATAAGGTCTATACAGCAAAGAGCAAGCATTACCAGAATAATAACAAAGAAAAACGCCGCTCGCATTCTTTCAAAAAATTTCTGCACAGCTCAAATCCTCCTGCCGTAAGATCTTATTCCCTGACGATATCGTCGGATCTTTCCTCGATATAGTTTTCCGTTATCGTTCCCAGATGTTCCACAAGGAATTTTATTATAAAGAACAGCGGTATTGCCGCTATCACCGTATAAAGCATCACCGGAAGAAATTCATGCAGGAATATCTTCACCTCCGGATCATATCCCCATATAGCATAGTAGCAAAAATAGTGTATTATTCCCTGAATAAGTATAGCCGCCGCATTCAGCATTATTACGTTTACTATGTGCTTTCTCATATAGAACCTGAACAGCAGCGACGTTACAAGGCAGCACCACAGCAGGATTATCCCACTTAAACCTATCAGCGTGCCCTGCGCCGTATCGAGGAGAAGCCCTGCTATACAGCCCGTAACAGCCGCGTCGAAAGGCTCTTCAAAAACTGCAATGCACATTGCCGTAGGTATTACCAGCAAAAGTGAACGCCAGTGGAAAGCCGTTGTCGTCATGTATACATATTCCGCGACCAGCAGCAGCATATATATTATCCACCGCAGAACGGTATTGCGCCGCTCTTTTTTCCTTTTCACATCTATGTTCATGGTATCACCCTCTGCGTCATGGCGCAGATCCTTATTTTAAAACGCTTTGTTTTCTGATCGTAAACCCCCGGCAGACATCATTCCGCCTGACCGTTGAAGCTTGTAATGACAAATACCGTGGAAATGCTTTCCGGATCAATGGCAGGCTCGATTATCGCATACTTTGACAGTCCGCTGTCCTCGATACCCACCTCTCTCACTGTGCCTATAAGCTGGCTTGCCGGAAATACCTCGCTTCCCGACGTTACGATAATATCGCCGTCCACGATATCTGCGCTGTCGCTGATGTAGCTCATTCTGCAAAAGCCCTGCTCGGCATATTCATAGTCGCCCTCGATTATCCCCGTCGCCTTTGACCGCAGCACGGTAACGCCCACCGCCGTCCTCGGAGAATATAGCGTTCTCACCCTGCTTGTGCTCCTTGAGACTTCATAGCATACGCCTACCAGACCCGTTGAAGTGATAACGGGGTCGTAAGGAGCGATACCGTCGTTGCTCCCCTTGTCAATTGTAAAGGAGTGGTACGGATCGTTGGTCGCCCTTGCTATTATATTGCAGGGCGCGGAGAAAACGTAATCGTCATGCTCCTCGGTAAGCGCAAAAAGGACGCGGTACTGTTCGTTTTCCCTTGCCATTTTATCGTAGTCTATAATATCGTTGTATACTTCGTTCAGAGTTTCTTTGAGCTGCTGATTTTCCTCATAATATTTTTTTGCGTTGAACAGCATATCAAGAGTGGAAGTCACTTTTTCGGAAATAGTGTTTGAGACTTTCTGGAACGGTTCAAGCACGACTCCGAAAACTGATTCGCTGTCGGAGGAATATCCGCCCTTTGTCAGGGAATATATCATAACGCCTATGATAACGAGCATAAGCACAACAAGTATCTTGAATTTCTTCGTTCCGAAAAAATCCTTCAAGAGCGGTCACTCCTTTCCGTAAAAATAAACGTCAGAACACATATATGTCCAAAAAGGACGGATAAAAAGTCCGCCCTTTGCATATCTGTTGATCAATAATATTTTGAATCGTCGTTGAGAACTTCGCGGAGCTTTTCAATATCCTCAAGTACCTTGCCCGTTCCGTCCGCAACACAGTCAAGAGGAGTTTCCGCAACATACACCGGCATACCGGTCTCTTTGTTTATCAGCCTGTCAAGACCTCTTATAAGCGCGCCGCCGCCGGCAAGCATGATGCCCTGATCTATTATATCCGCCGCAAGCTCCGGAGGAGTTTTTTCAAGCGTTACCTTTATAGCTTCCACAACGTTTGAAAGAGGTTCGGCAAGCGCTTCGCGTATCTCCATTGATGAAACGATTATATTTTCCGGCAGTCCGTTCAGCAGGTTGCGTCCCTTTATCTCCATTTCCGTCTCCTGCTCCAGAGGGAACGCCGAGCCTATAGCTATCTTTACGTTCTCTGCGGTGCGTTCGCCTATGAGAAGGTTATATTTTTTCTTGATGTAGTTGATTATAGCCGCGTCGAAAGCGTCTCCGGCAACTCTTACCGAACGTGAAGTAAC
>CANQZR010000142.1 GCA_947628405.1 uncultured Clostridia bacterium | reverse complement strand
GGCGCTGCCCCTTGACCCCACCAGCGCGGCTGCGCTGGACCAGCTATAATTTTCTTACGCTTAGTACGCTAAATTTATCATTATCGGTAAATATAAAAATATTAAAAACCAACTCTTTATTATGACATAGCCTACCCCATAAACCAAAATCAGCCCGAAGCCATTGCTCCGGGCTGATATCATTCTGCCGTTTTTATCTGAGTATAGATGTTTTCTTTTTCTTTTCGTCATAAAGTACAGTATCTGCCTGAGAAAGGATCTTTGAAAGCTCTATGTTCGTTCCGCACTTGAAAGCGTAAACGCCAACGCTCATGCGGACGATATACGGCTTGTCATGACTGTTGTTGAAATTCTCCGTAGCCGCTGCTATCCTCTGGCGGACTATCGAAGTTACTTCTTCCTTGCTGCCGTTCTCCACCATTGCCAGAACGGAAAATTCATCTCCGCCGATACGTCCGATTATATCCGAACTCCGGAACGATTCGCACAATATGCGCGCAGCGTTCTTTATGGCAAAGTCTCCGTCTTCATGGCTGAAAGTATCGTTGATAGTCTTTAAGCTGTCCAGATCGGCAAAAATTATAAGCGCGTCCTTGCCGGTATTCATAGGAGAATATATCACGCTGCTTGCCTGAGCGAAAAATCCTCTTCTGTTATAAACGCCGCTAAGCTCGTCGACCTTGGATATTGCATCAAGCTGAAGATTTTTTTCCTGTATCTGTATAAGGTTGTTCTCCAGTTCCTGACGGATATTTTCGTTATCCTGTATAAGACGGAGTATCTTCATAGCCGCGCAGAGCTGTGACGAAAGAACATTCACATAATAGAAATAGTCATATTCCACTTCACACAGGAACAATCCGTAATGATCCGCATTCAGGAATATGGTGGAAAGCACCATTGTCACACGTCTGTCATCAGGAATATATTTGTGATTGAAAAGATGCTTTATTGATATATCCTGTTCTTCCGGAGGAAGTACCTCCCATTTATTGCCGTTATGATAGGATTTAAGAAGTACCTTTGAGGGCGGCACCCATTTGTTGTCCTTTTTCAAGGTTATCGTATCGGGGAAAACATATATATAACTGCTTCCGATATTCATGCGCATGAATTTGTCGCTTACTGTGCCGTAGCTCTGGTCATCATAGCTGTCAAAAAGGAGCATATCCTTTGTAATGGAATTTGACTGCCATGTGAGAAATTCAATATCGCTTACATGCTGCTCGCTGTAATTAAGAGCAGCTCTCATAATTATTTTATACAGGCTGGCAAATGCCGAAGAGAGCCTCTTTTTATCCTCGTCGTTATCTATGCCGGCATAAAATCTCTGGCTGAGATAATCGCTTATGCGGAACAATTTGTCCTGATCTATATACTTCATCGTATCAAACGTAAGTATATCTTCCATTGCGGACGGGATATATTCAGCCGCTTCATCGGTAAATGTTATGCCGCCGTTGTTGTCCGACTTCAGTAGCTTAAAAACATTGGCAAGGTATGCGCTGAATTTTTCCTTTATTTTTTTGATCTCGCTGCTGGTCTTGTAATTATCGAAAAGATACTGCAGCAAAGCGGTATTTGTCTGATTGTCCGACCGGCACAGGCAGTTGTTGAATACAAATACGTCGTCGCTCTCTTTGTCGTTCTGGCTGTCGTCACGGCAGCCGCAGGAACGCCTCTTGACCATTGATGAACGGACGAGCTTGTTCATTACGGGAGATTCGTTCGTTATCGAAGCACATTCTATTACCGCATCATATCCCAATTCGGAAGCGTCTGCTACAACGGTAGTCAGCGGCGGCATAAGAGATGACGCAACTGGAGAATCATCAAATCCGGTGACAAAGATATCCTTTCCGGGTTCTATTCCCCTTTCGGCAAAGACTTCATAAGCGCCTGTCACCATAGCGTCATTTGCAAAAGCTATAGCGTCAAGATCCGGGCAGCGGTCGAGCAGCTCCCTTACTTCTTCATGGCTGTAGGGAGAAAACCTGCCGTAGATCACGCGGTCGGCGTCATAAGGGATACCGTTTTCCGCAAGGACTTCTTTATATGCTCCGAGCCTTTCGTTGGCTTCATCATTTGTCTGGGGACCGCTTACAAAGCCTATCTTCCGGCAGTCATGCTCCTTGATAAGATGTTCGATACATTCTTTCAAACCGCTTTTGTTGTCAAAGCAAACGGAAGAATAGCCGTCTATCTCACAAGCCAGAGTTATTACAGGAATATCTCCGAGATTTTTAAGGAACTCTTTTTTTCTTTCATACGATATCGAATTCAATATCGTTCCCGCAAGCACAAGGATAACGTCTATATCCTCCGGGAAAGCATAGGAGAACAGAGTATTGTACTGATATTCATACTCGGTGCGCTTTTTATCGGCGTATACGCCTTCTATGTATCTGCCGGGAAATATGAAAAGATTAGCGTCTATTTCCTTGGCGCCGATAATAGCGCCGCGGCATACAGCGCTGGCAAAGTCATCTTCCAGATGGCTTATCATAAGACCGATATTGAGACGTTTTTTCATATCGGGTTTCCTCTTTTCGCAATAATTAGACAATAATATCATGTTTGCACAATTAGTTATAGTAATTATAACATAAATTTATATAATTTAACACTATAAATTATTGCTAAATTATAAATAAATTATTTCCGCGGGTATGCAACAGCATATTGTGGTGACATAATATGATATATCATGTACAAAATACGTCAAAAATAATTTTTTGGCAAAGCTATTGCATTTTTCAGCCATATCGGTTATAATTAAAGAGTGATATTTTAAAATTTTTTGGGATATGATCCTATCCCGTGAAAGGAATGTTATACTATGTCAAAACTCGTTTCCGCAAAAGAAATGCTGAACAAAGCACGCGACGGCAAATACGCCGTAGGTCAGTTCAACATCAACAACCTTGAATGGACAAAGGCTATACTGCTCACAGCCGAAGAACTCAGATCGCCTGTTATCCTCGGCGTTTCCGAAGGCGCAGGAAAGTATATGTGCGGCTATAAGACCGTTGTCGGTATGGTAAACGGCATGATGGAGGAACTCAAGATCACAGTCCCTGTAGCTCTTCACCTTGACCACGGTTCTTTTGAAGGCGCAAAGGCTTGCATCAATGCAGGATTTTCTTCAATAATGTTTGACGGCTCCCATTATCCTATAGAAGAAAATATCGAAAAGACCACTGCTCTTGTAAATGCCTGCGACGTTCTGGGCATTTCCCTTGAAGCTGAAGTAGGCGCTATCGGCGGCGAAGAGGACGGCGTTATCGGCAAGGGCGAATGCGCCGATCCCGACGAGTGCAAGCAGATCGCAGATCTGGGCGTTACAATGCTTGCCGCAGGTATCGGAAATATCCACGGAAAATATCCCGACAACTGGGAAGGTCTTTCATTTGAGACGCTGGCTGCCGTTAAAGCCAAGGTAGGCGATATGCCTCTTGTTCTCCACGGCGGTACAGGTATCCCGGAAGATATGATAAAGAAAGCTATCTCTCTCGGCGTTGCCAAGATCAATGTAAACACCGAGTGTCAGCTCTCCTTTGCCGCAGCTACAAGAACATACATCGAAGCGGGCAAGGATCAGCAGGGCAAGGGCTTTGACCCGAGAAAACTTCTTGCTC
>CANQZR010000141.1 GCA_947628405.1 uncultured Clostridia bacterium | reverse complement strand
GGATACGGCTTTCGTCCTCTTTATCACGGTATGCGCCGCATACTACCGCTTCCGGACGGCTCTCCCAGTAATCAAGGCACGCGGAAAGTCCGTCCGTACCCTTGTCAAGGGTATGATTGTTGGCAATGGTGAATACATCAAAGCCGATATCTATCATGTGATCTCCTAACTCCGGAGGGCTGTTGAACATAGGATATGTGGACGGTGGGAACTCACCGTTGCAGATAAGGGTCTCCTGATTGATAACGGCAATATCCGCATCTTTTATTATTTCTTCAACGTTTTTGTACGGTTCGCTGAAATCATATCCGTCCCCTCCGGCACGCCTGTTTGCCTGTTCATATATGCTGGAATGTATAAGATTGTCGCCTGTTACAGCAAATCTTACGGTAACATATTCCGGCTGCGGAGCTCCGGTAACGGTCGTAACAGGAACAGTCTCCGTCACGGATGATGTGTAAGGCGCCGTTTCCGTAACAGCAGAGTCCGCATATACTGGGACCGTATCGTCTATCTTCCTGCAGGATGTAAAAGAAAGCAGCGATACACACAGCGTAATAATATATATCTTTGTCAACAGCTTCATAAAAAGACCCCCTTTACCAATGGACGCAAGCCGTCCACGGTATATTATAAAACATTTTTCGGGAAATTTCAATGATTTTGAATAAATCTCTTGAAATAAAAGGTACAATGTATTATAATGTAATCATTGACCGATAAATAAACCGCCGAAAGGAATGGTAAAAAATGAAAAAATTTTCCGGAAACACCTGCGGCGACTGCCTTAAAGCAGTCGAAAGCCTTAAAGATGAGATCATGTCATTGCCTGCAATGAACATTTCAGAATTTGACCCGGAAAAAACCGAGCTTGTAATAGTCGATATAGTAAACGGCTTTGTCCGTCAGGGAGCAATGGCTTCTCCGCTTGTGGAGGATATAATACCGCCTGTCGTCTCCCTTATGGATAAATGCGCCGGAAAAAATATACCCATAGCTGCCTTTGCCGACTGCCACTGCGCAGAATGTGAAGAATTTTCCTCGTTTCCGCCTCACTGTATAGAAAATACTGCGGAATCCGAGATAGTTGACGAAATAAAGGCAAAAGGCGGATATCTGCTTATCAGGAAAAATTCCACCAACGGTTTTCATGAGGACGCTTTCAAGGAACATCTGCTTTCATCTGGAAAAAATACATTTATTGTCACCGGCGACTGTACCGATATCTGCGTTTTACAGTTCTGCCTGACACTAAAAACATTTTTCACATGCAGCGACAAAAAATGCGAGATAATTATTCCCATAAACTGCACCGAAACATATGACGCTCCCGGTCACAGCGCCGACTTTATGAACATTGCCGCATATAAAATAATGAAAGACAGCGGAATAAGGTTCGTATCAGAGATAACAGACTGACGCCTGCCGATGAAAGAGGTATTTATATGAAAAACGATAACAGGAATCTTACTCTTCTGACTGACTTCTATGAACTTACTATGGCTAACGGATACTTTGAAAACGGCATGGGTGACACAATTTCATATTTTGATATGTTCTTCCGGAACGTTCCTGACGGCGGAGGATTTGCTATCATGTGCGGTCTTGAACAGATGATAGAATATATGGAAAACCTCCGCTTTGATGATGACGACATAGCTTTTCTGCGAAGCAAAGGCATTTTCAGCGAAAAATTCCTTGATTATCTTAAAAATTTCAGGTTCTGCTGTGATGTATGGGCTGTTCCGGAGGGAACTCCTATCTTCCCCAATGAACCTATCGTCACCGTAAGAGGTCCGGCAATACAGGCTCAGTTTGTGGAAACTATGGTACTTATCTGCATAAATCATCAGAGCCTTATCGCAACAAAAGCAAACCGCATAGTCCGCGCCGCAGAGGGCAGACCCGTTATGGAGTTCGGTTCGCGCCGCGCTCAGGGCTGCGACGGTGCCGTCTACGGTGCAAGAGCGGCTTATATTGCAGGCTGCTGTGGAACGGCTTGTACCATGTCTGACCGGGACGACGGTATCCCCGCGCTGGGAACTATGGCACATTCATGGGTACAGATGTTTGACAGCGAGCTTGATGCTTTCCGCGCTTATGCAAAATGCTATCCTAATGGAACTACCCTTCTGGTCGATACCTACAATGTGCTCAGATCGGGGCTTCCAAATGCGATAACCGTTTTCAAGGAAATGCGCGCCAGAGGCGAAAAACCTGCCGGTATACGCATTGACAGCGGCGATATCACCTATCTTTCAAAAAGAGCAAGGCAGATGCTTGATGACGAGGGCTTCAAGGACGTAAAAATAGTAGCGTCAAATTCTCTTGATGAATATATCATCAGGGATATACTCGTTCAGGGCGCGGCTATCGACAGCTTCGGAGTCGGCGAAAGAATGATAACTTCAAAGTCGGAGCCTGTATTCGGCGGAGTTTACAAGCTCGCAGCCATTGAAAAGAACGGAAAGATAATCCCCAAAATAAAACTTTCGGAAAATACCGTTAAGATCACCAACCCGGACTTCAAGGAAGTATGGCGGCTTTTCGACATATATTCCGGCAAGGCAATTGCTGATGTCATCACCTGCCGGGGCGAAATAATCGACGATACAAAGCCTTATGAAATATTCGATCCGGATCACACTTACAAGCGCAAAACACTTGAGCACTTCAGCGCCGTGCGCCTTATGGAGCAGATATTTGACGACGGAAAATGTGTTTATGAACGTCCGTCGGCAGACGATATAAGGGAATACTGTTCGGCGCAGCTTGAAACTATCTGGGACGAAGTAAAGCGTTTTGAAAATCCTCACAAATATTATGTGGATCTTTCACAGATGCTGTGGGATAAGAAAAACGATCTTCTTATGAGAGAGTACAAAGCATAGAATAACGGGCGGAAACGTAAATGGTTTCCGCCCGTTTTATGTAAATTCATATAAGCGTATCAAAAGTGCAGGCTGCTAATTTTTTTTCAACCTCAACGGATATTTCATCAAATACCCTCTGATATCTGCACCTGCCCGACATTCCCCTGCTGCACTCAAAATCAGGATCAAGACACCTGCTGAGACGATATTTTCCCTCAACAGCTTCTATAACGTCCATAAGAGATATTCCGGAGGGCGGCTTGGCAAGTTCATAACCGCCGTTTTTACCTTTGAACGACCTGACAATATCGCTTGAGGCAAGTTTTCGCAGGATCTTGAGTGCGAACCGCAAGGTAACCGCCGTTTCGTCCGATATAGCTTTTGCATCTATGCGGCGTTCCGAAGCCGCAAGGCAGCCGACTATTCGTACTGCATAATCCGCTTCTAAAGTAATGTGCATATATGATCCTTTCTGTATTATGACCGTCAGTCAAGAAAATCCTTGACTTTTTTGCTCCTGCTGGGATGTCTGAGCTTCCGCAGCGCTTTTGCTTCTATCTGTCTTATTCTTTCACGGGTAACGTTGAACTCCTTGCCTACTTCTTCAAGGGTCCTGCTTCTGCCGTCCTCCAGTCCGAAACGAAGTCTGAGAACTTTTTCCTCACGTTCTGTAAGGGTAGAAAGCACCTCTCCGAGCTGTTCTTTAAGAAGTATCAGAGAAGCCGCTTCAGCGGGCGCGGGAGCATCGTCGTCCGGGATAAAATCCCCCAGATGA
>CANQZR010000140.1 GCA_947628405.1 uncultured Clostridia bacterium | reverse complement strand
GGCTACATATTTAAACGGTTTAATTTAAACTTACTTTGGGGGTGACATTGCCCGTGGGGGCTTCCCCGTAAATTATCATTTAGAGGTAAATATAAAAATGTTAAAAATCGACTCCTTGTTATGACATAGCATTATCGAAAATCAAACCAAAGCGTCAAATTCACGCAAGAACAGCATATTATCAATTGCAATTTCCGCCTTTATCCAGTTCTCGGCAATATACCATTCTTTGTAGTCGTTATACCAATTCCAAGGCACATTGAAAGAACCGTCCGGAAGCTGAGTATTTTTGATGTATTCACATTCGGCAAGACACAGCTCTTTAAATCCGTCATTGTAAAATCTTTTATTTTCAAGCGTAAAAAATGTTGACGGTCTTGGAATATATTCGCCCCAGCGTGAAACGTCACGACAAATGGATCCGTCTATGATCTCATTTAGCTTTTTCAGATATGCTTCACCGTCAAACGGCATATTATCCGCCTCCTCACAGTAATTGTAAAGCGACATAAAACACCCTGCAATATGGCGTTCAAGCGGAGCGTTGTTTATAAACCAATTTGCAGCATCTTTAGCTGTTTGTATGCCTTTTTCATACAAGCAGCTTTTTTTATCCGCATATTTTATTATAAATCCGGCAAGTGCGGCGGTAGGATTATATTCAAACGCGCTGCCGTTTTCGGGGTGTTTCCACCATATTGCACAAGGGCAGGAATTGTTTGTGGGAACGGTATTCAGCCACTGACCATGTTCAATATCAAAATCCGAACCGCTTGAAAGATATTTCAATATCCCTTTTATAATCGAATTATCAGGTCCGAGTCCGCCTGCTTTTTTGATGTATTCCGTTGCTTTCCATACACCCATAGGAATAGATCCGGGATTGAAATTATCGGATTCCAATCCCCAGCCGAAGCCTCCGTCAGGATTCTGATATGCCGAAAGAGCAGTCATAACATCATCTGCCGAGCCGTTTTCAAAATGATATCTGAATACGGCTAAATCCAAAGGTCTGGCATTTCTGTAGATAGATCTGCGCGTTTTTTCAAAAGTGTTCATTATAAAAACTCCTTTAAAAATAATTCGGGATAAACTCCCTTTTTTATTTTACAAGATTTTTATCGTTATGTATTGTAAAAATCCGACATTGCGCTTTGAAATGCCTGTTTCGGAGTCATTCCGTGACGGAGCCGGAAATCATGCAAAAGATGTGCCTGATCCGTATAGCCGTATTTTTCTACCATATCAAAAATATCCGCACCGCCACGAACGATCTCCTGCCATACAAGCTGATAACGGATAAGGTTGGAAAGAGTTTTGGGGCTGATACCGATATTCTCCATAAAAATACGTTCCATTCGGCGTTCCGAAAGAACATTTTTGCTTGCAATTTCTGAAATTTTCATGCGGCATTGATATGTTATCATATCGTTGAGCACATTCATTATGTCAAGATCCATGCGTTCGGGATCAAGTCTGCGGATCAGGATTTTTTCGGCTTCCCTTGCTCTTTCATACAACGTGTCAAAACGCAGGACGATCTCAGTCAATTCCGCTGTGATACCATGAAAAAAATCATCCGGAAAATAAACTTTATTTTTCGTATTGCGGAAACTTTCCGAGCTGAACAGCACCGCGCTCCAGCAGAAAAAACGTATGCCAAACACAGACAAAACCGCTTCGCTTTTTATTTTATCGGAACGGTAGCTGTTTTCGTCCATTGTGCAAAAACTTGCAGTCAATTTGTTATCAGAATGATCGACCCTGATAATAATATCCATACAGGTATCCGGAATAACGAGACGGTCTGCCGTCCCTGATGAAGCAGCCTGCGGATATTCCGTTCCCCAGAAACAGCAGATATACGGCTTTAATGCGCTGCATGGAGCTGTTTCGCAGTAATTGCTGCTTTTCAAAAACGGTGTGGAAGTTATGGGGCGGTATGGCAAGAGCATTTATTTTTCTCCTTAATATTACGCTTTTATAATTATAAACATAAACAAAGGGACGCCGTTCCGGTGTTCCTTTGTTTATTTTATTGATCGGCTCTTTTTAGTATTTTTATTTTTTAAATATCATACGGAAATAATTATATAAATGCGGCTTTACACTGGAATGATCGTGACCGGTGCTTGCCATAACATGGGAAAGATATTCCTCGCCGTTTTCAGTAAGGATATCCCGGTAGCTGTCGGGGGAATCTCCGACAACGCTGTCGGATCTCGACGAACTTATCAGCAGCACATACGGCTTATCTTCGGTGAATTTCATTTCTTCCGGCTGCATTTGTCCCGGGTGCATTGCCGAACCGCTTACGGGAACAAGTCCCGGTGCAGGGCACACCGCTCCGATATATCCGAAAAGCTCCGGATAACTGAAGCCTATAAAAAGCGATTCCCTTCCGCCCATTGAAAAACCTGTTATGGCTGTGTTTTCCCTGCCTTTTGCGGCAGAAAAATTTTCCTCTATAAAAGGCATAAGATCGGTCGTCATATCATTGATAAAATTGTCGTAAGCAAGACAATTTGCAAGATCCATTCCCGTGCAGTACGGCATATCCTTGCTGCAAAAAATGTACGGCAGAACAACGATCATTTCCTCGGCTTCACCGTCCTGCTGCAAATTTGTAAGTATACGGCTCAGCGATACGATATCGCGGGCCATCCAGTCCTCGTTGTCCCAGAAGCCGTGCAGGATATACAGCACCGGATATTCTTTGTCCTCGGAATAACCGGAGGGCAGCAGAACATTTACATTGGTTTCCCGTTCAGCAGTATGCGAATAATAACTGTATTTCTGAAAATCCGGATATGTCACTCCGGCGCGTTCCTGATCGTATCCCTCCGGCGGCAATTCGGTTATAATGTCCGCATATTTTTCCATGCCGATATCCTCCTGTACCTGCGTTGTTTCACTTTGAATGACCAAACTTGTATCCGCCGGATATTCTGCGCCGGCATTTCCGCAAGCGGAAAGCGTCACTGACGCTATTGCCGAAGCGGTTATCATTGCAAATATTCTGTTTTTCATATCATCACCTGCTTTATAAGATCGTATTTATATTTTAGCATACTGTGTTCAATATTTCAATATTAAATTCTGAAAAGCAAATATAACAATATTCAAATTGCAAATATCATTACACGAAAGCGTTTCTGTTCAGAAGAAGCAGCTCTGCCGCCTGAAACGCCTTTATTTGACAGATAAATTTTTTTATGATATATTTTATTTCCGACACATAAATATTTATGGGGGAATAGGATATGAAAAAATATTTGCTGCCGGCAGTCATGCTGGCAATATTGAACGGATAATGTTCTGGTCATTTATTATCGGCAATCTGCTTTACTATGCGTTGGGATCGCGCTTGCATTTTATTTTAAAGACAACCGCGCTTTCTGCAAATACATATGTCCTATTACAGTATTTTTAAAGCCAGCGAGTTATTATTCGCTGCTGCGGATAAAGTGTGATAAAAGCAGGTGTATTTCCTGCGGAAAATGTAAATGGGTATGTCCTATGGAAGTAGATATAACTGACGATTCCAGAAAGAGAGCAAACGGAACGGAGTGTATCCTTTGCATGGAGTGTGTAAAAAGCTGTCCGAAAAAGGCTCTGTAAGATCTCTGTTTATCGAATGATGGGAGCGGCTTTTATCTGAAAAAGCAAGAAAATAAAAAAGATCTGACCGTTATCATGTTGGTTTCATGCCGGCGTGATGCGGTCTTTTTTTCTGCGAATTTAGCAAATTTTAGTTATCTTATGTAAGCAGACTCTGATTTACCATTACCGATAAATGATAATTTAACGCACTAAACGAGAGAAAATTACAGCTGGTCGAGCTGAGCCCAGCTCGCGGATTCCAAAGGCAGAGCCTTTGGTCGCCGTC
>CANQZR010000139.1 GCA_947628405.1 uncultured Clostridia bacterium | reverse complement strand
CCCTTTGCAGAGCGCTTTAAAAAGGGGAATTTCGCCGTCTGCGGACGGCGACGGGGGCTTCGCCCCTCGACCCCACCCGCGCGGCTGCGCTGGACCAGCTATTGTTTTTTTATTTTGTTCCGCTAAATTATCATTTATCTCAACTCTTAACTTTCAACCCTCAACACTTATTATCATTTGTTAGCAAATAAAATTTCTTCAAGCTCTCCACACATCATATCTATCATTTTCTTCCTTGCAGCGGGAGAAAATCCGTGTCCCTCTCCGGGAAATATATCCAGTGAAGCATTTTTAAAACTTTTCACGGCTTTTTCGGAATAAGAAACGTCCACAATACCGTCAGCGTCACCGTGAAATATCCTGACCCTGCCTCCATAGTTCCCGATATGCTCATAAACATCATATCCGGGAATACCGGCGCAGAATTTTTCCGACAGGTGCATTCCCATAAAAATTATGCTGTCCGATATTTTTCTGTTCCTCCAGTTATCCGGTATACAAAAAGCCGGATAAAGCAGAAAAAGTCCTTTTATCCGCTCATCGGCAGCAAGGGCAGAAACAAATCCTCCCTGACTTTCGCCGTATAAAAAAATATTCCCGGGATCAACGTTATCAATAGACTGTACAAAAGAAATCACCGCGTTCAGATCGCTTATTTCCGACATCACGCTCATGTCAAGAGAACTGCCGCTGCTTCTTGATCTTACAGAACCTCCGCAGAAGTCGTAACAATACGCAAATATCCCCTGTTCCGCCAGAGCGTGAGCCGCGTCTGTTATATCCTCATGTGATGAATTATATCCGTGGCTCATTATGACCGCAGGAACATTGCCGGTTTTTCCCTCCGGATAAAATGAAATCCCGAATATGGTCCTGTCATCAAGAACAACAGTCCGTTCGCACATTGAAACTTTATACTTCATAATAACACCCGCTCTTAAATGATAACGATAACATTATAGCATTTTCGGGAATTTCTGTCAACTTATCCGCAAAATATGCCTTATCGCTCTTGCTTTCATGAAAAATTTATGGTATAATATATGCAGAATTTTTTAGAAAAGAGGTCAATTCAATGGACATCAAAGCAAAAATCGAAGAACTGGTAGAAAAAGTCAAGAACGACAAGGATTTTGCCGAAGAATTTAAAGCAGACCCTGTCAAGGCTGTAGAAAAGGCAGTAGGCGTAGATCTTCCTGACGATCAGATCAGCAAGGTCGTTGACGGCATAAAAGCCAAAGTTACCGTAGACGGTCTTAAAGACAAGATCGGCGGACTTTTCGGCAAAAAAGACTGATAAGACCCGTTCAGACTATCCGGCTCCGGCTGAATATCCGAAGCCGGAAATTTATTTAAAAGGAAGATCATCTTGAATATAAACGAGATCCTTGCAAAAGAATTTAAACTTCGTCAGGAACAGATCGACAACACCGTCGCTCTTATAGACGACGGAAAGACCATTCCCTTTATAGCCCGATACAGAAAGGAACTTACCGGCTCGCTGGACGATCAGGTGTTAAGAGAGATCTTTGACCGTCTCACTTATCTGCGAAATCTTGAAAAGCGCAGGGAGGAAATACTTTCCTCTATTGATGAACAGGGCAAACTTACCGACGAGATACGGGAAGCTGTAGCGAACGCCTCGGTGCTCGTTGAGCTGGAAGACATCTACCGCCCGTTCAGACCAAAACGCAAAACAAGAGGTTCCGCAGCAAGAGAACGGGGACTTGAACCTCTTGCGGAATTTATCCTTGCTCAGGAATTTTCCGCCGATCCTTATTCCGAAGCGGAAAAATTCATCAGCGAAGAAAAGGAAGTACCCGACGCGGAAACTGCCGTTCAGGGAGCTATGGATATCATCGCCGAGGATATTTCCGATGATGCGGAGCTGCGCAAATCTCTCCGCGCCCTGCTTATCAGAACGGGTCAGGTCGTCTCCAAAGCCGCCGATCCGGAGGAGGAAACGGTTTACAGGAACTATTACGATTTTGCCGAACCGGTCAATAAAATTGCCGGACACCGTATCCTTGCCATAGACCGGGGCGAACGCGAAGAAAA
This sequence comes from uncultured Clostridia bacterium, assembly GCA_947628405.1. Taxonomy (GTDB): domain Bacteria; phylum Bacillota; class Clostridia; order Oscillospirales; family Ruminococcaceae; genus RGIG8773. The sequence continues at coordinate 1,851 of CANQZR010000139.1, read as the reverse complement.
ACTTAAAGCCGGCATTGTTATTGCCGACGGCAGCGGTGAAAAGCTCATCACCGACAAATATGTAAAAAATTCCTTTCCCTGCGGCGAACTTGTCAAAGCAGCCGCAGAGGACAGCTTCAAGCGGCTTATCTTCCCGTCCGTGGAGCGCGAAGTGCGTTCATGGCTGACCGAAAATGCAAGCGAAGCTGCAATAAAGGTATTTTCCTCAAATCTGCGTCAGCTGCTTATGCAGCCGCCCGTTAAAGGCAGAACGGCTCTCGGACTTGACCCGGGCTACAGAACAGGCTGCAAACTCGCCGTTGTGGACGATACCGGAAAAGTCCTTGACACGGGAGTTGCATATATCACCACAGGCGAACAAAGAAAGATCGAGCAGGGCAAAGTTCTTGTAAAAGATCTTATCAAAAAATACGGCGTTTCAATAATCGCTATCGGGAACGGCACTGCTTCGCGCGAATCGGAGTCATTCATTGCGGAACTTATCAAAGAAATTCCCGAAAAAGCTGCATACATGGTAGTTTCCGAAGCGGGAGCGTCGGTGTATTCGGCGTCAAAACTTGCGGCGGAAGAATTTCCCGAATATGATGTTTCGCTCAGGAGCGCGGTTTCTATCGCAAGACGTTTGCAGGACCCTCTGGCGGAGCTGGTAAAGATAGACCCTAAAGCCATAGGAGTAGGACAGTATCAGCATGATATGCCCAAAGCAAGAATGGACGAGGCTCTTTCGGGAGTTGTTGAAGACTGTGTTAACAGTGTAGGGGTCGACCTTAACACTGCTTCATATTCCCTGCTTTCATACATTTCGGGAATAAGTTCGGCTATAGCAAAAAATATCGTTGCATACCGTGAAGAAAACGGCTCTTTTACCGACAGGAAACAGCTTCTTAAAGTCTCCAAACTCGGACCTAAAGCATTTGAACAATGCGCGGGCTTCCTGCGCGTTCAGGGCGGAAAGAACCCTCTTGACAACACTGCCGTTCACCCCGAAAGCTACGAAGCCGCAGAAAAGATAATTTCCGAATGCGGTTTCCGGCTTGCAGACCTGAATGACGGCAAGACATCCGAGATCACTGCCGCAGCAGAAAAAATAGGAGTTAAAAAACTTGCCGACAGCGCAGGTATCGGACTTCCCACGGTAAATGATATTCTTAAAGAACTTGCCAAGCCGGGGCGCGATCCCCGTGACGAACTTCCTCCGCCGCTTCTCAGGAGCGGAGACGTTATGGAACTGAAAGACCTGAAGCCCGGAATGGAACTTATGGGAACGGTCCGGAACGTTATAGATTTCGGCTGCTTTGTTGATATAGGAGTCCACGAGGACGGGCTTGTACACATTTCACAGATATGCGACCGTTATATAAAGCACCCTCTTGAAGCGGTCAAGGTGGGCGAAGTTGTAAAAGTCCGCGTTCTTGACGTTGACGTAAAGCGCAAAAGGATATCCCTTACAATGCGTCTGAACGAAAAGAAGTAATTTTCTTGCAGTTTCAACAAATCATCTGTCCAAATTTTAAAAGCGTTCGGTCAATTTTACCGGGCGCTTTTTTGCTGTAATTTTCAGGAAATTTTATTTTGTTGAAATTTTATAAAGGCAAAAGAAAATATTCCGCAAAATATAGTTATTCTGAATAATTTTTAACAAAATATTTCCAAGCGCCGAAAATTTGCAAAACCCTTTTCATTGGGATATACTGTTAACATACCAAGCCGAAAGGGAGTTTTGATAATGAATAAAACGGAAAGCCGAAAAAAACTTTACGGTATCGTTGCAGTAGGACTTATGTCCGCGCTGGTTTATATCGGCAATTATATGCAGATACCGTTAAATGACGATATGAGGGTACATTTAGG
>CANQZR010000138.1 GCA_947628405.1 uncultured Clostridia bacterium | reverse complement strand
TTTCCGGCAAGACGTGAAAATTCCGCAGTTGTCATAGGATCGTCGGTATAAAGCCTGTTTCCCATTTCCCAAAAAAGCGTTCCGGACTGCCGTCCGCCCGCAGTATTTTCGTCCGGATAGGGAAGTCCCGATGTCATATTCAACAGATCCCTGACGGTTATTCGGCGTGACGCGGGAACACGCTTGCCGTTTGAATTTATATATTGTTCTTTAAATTCGGGAAGATATTCCGAAATATCTGCGGCAATGTCTATTTTACCTCTTGAAACAAGCAAGATACACGCTGCTGCGGTGATAGGTTTTGTCTGGGAATACAGCCTGAAAATAGTGTCCCGCGACATAGGAATTTTATTTTCAATATCCCGATAACCATATTCACAATAAAGTTTTTCTTCGCCGTTCTGCAAAACAAGAAGATTTGCACCTGATGTGCAGCCGCCGTCAATATCGTTTTTCATTACCGAATAAATTTTATCGTAAAGGTCCATGATCGTAACTCCTTTCATTTTATGAGCCGAAAAGGTTTAATTGGGTCATAAATATTATACCACATCTATTCCCCAAAATCAATATTTTTAATTTGGGGAAATAGAAAAACTGTATTTACAATTCAGACAATATGCTAATCTCATACTTTAAGAACCACGGCTTTTTTGAAATGCCGTGGTTTTCTTTTTCAGATAAGTTCAAGAATATATACTATATTTATATGTGCAATTAATTTTCACGTATCAAATTGGCAGCGGTGTGACCGCTGCCGGGTCAACTTTAAAGGAATATTAAAGGAACAGCGGCAAAGCCTACTGTGACTTTAATACGACTAATTTATACAGAAAGGAGCGAATGCGCAGTGCTTATAACTGAAGTTAAGATCCGTAAGACTTTCACTGAAGGTACATTAAAAGCAATCGTTTCGATCACCATCGACAACAGTCTGACGTTTCATGAAATCAAGGCGATCCAAGATATTGTTCAAATGAATGATTTTTACTTGTTCGTTATTTCTTTGAAATCGTCTATTATGTTTCTTATATGCAATATTTGATTTGTCGTCAAACCCGATACATCAAGAGTAATAATATTATTTAATCCGAGCAGATAATCCGCACTTACCGAAAATGTTTGTGCTATTTTTATAAGCATATCTATTGAAGGCTGGACATTGCCGTTTTCCCAATTACTTACACATTGTTTTGAAACGGATATGAGTTTTCCAAATTCCACTTGATTTATTCCAAGATTTGATCGTAATTCTTTTATTCTTTCATCAAACATAAACATACCTCCGGTAAAATATTACAATACTATTGTAATAAATATGCTTGACTTTTTAAAAATACTATGGTATACTAATATTTGACGCAATACATTTGATCTAATCAAATTTTGTCAACATATTATATTATTACACTAAATGTAACATATTGAAATAATGGATCAAAGCAAATTAATGTAAACAGGAGGAAACAAGTATGAAGAAGATCGTATGTAATTCATGCGGAACCAAAAACAACGGAAAGAGTACATTCTGTTCAAAATGCGGAGCTGACCTTTCCACACAAAGGAATGAATTTTTTAATATCGAAGAAACTGCCGAAAATAACAGCACTGCCGTCAGCAAAAGCAGTAAAATAAAAATACCCATAATTATTATCTGCGCTGTATTGGTCTTAGCAGGCATAATATTTGCCATATTAAAATTTTTGCCTGCAAACGGATCGGGAACAAAAAGTTATGAAGTTAATATGTTCAACGACGGACTTGTGCCTTTCAGAAGCGGAGAAAAATATGGCTATCTGGACATTAACGGCGATATAGCTATAAATCCCCAGTTTGACAGTGTATCAGATTTCAGCGAGGGACTTGCCTGTATAGGCGTAAAAAATGGCGATGATATGAAATACGGATATATAGACACATCCGGGAATTATATCGTTGATGCACAGTATGATGATGCGCTTGATTTTGTCGATAGCATTGCCCTTGTCAGATCAGGAGACTATGTGGGGGTCATAGATAAAGAGGGCAATTATGTCATGAATCCTCAATATGACAGTTTTGATATAAAATACATAGGCAACGGTATGTTCCTTATTGCAGACGGAAATGGCGATTATGCAAATCTGACCGATATGAGCGGCAATAAAATATCGGAAACAAGATTTGACAGTGATTATCTTTATTATGTCAACAGTAATACATCCGTTCGTGAACTCAAAATGTCAGACTCAGACCTGATACCTCTTGAAACTGTCAGCGGAAAATATTGTTATATAGACAGCAAAGGCAAAACAGTCATAGACGCTCAATTTGATTCAGCCAATTATTTTCACGAGGGCTTGGCACGTATAGGGATCAAACAAGGTTCCGGCGATGACACAAAAACTAAATATGGTTATATCGATAGATCAGGGAATATCGTTATAAATCCGCAGTTTGACTCCGCCTATGATTTCAGTGAAGGAATGGCTTGTGTAGGTATGCATAACAGCAAATCGGATTATGCAAATCTTTACGGTTATATTGACAAAAACGGCAAATATGTCATAAACACTCAATATGATTCCGCCGGTTCATTTCAGAACGGCTGTGCTATTGTAAGAAAAGATGAGGACGATGATGATTCCGGAACAACAAGAAAGTTCGGTCTGATAGATAAAGACGGAAATATAATTATGGAGATCAAAAATGACATGGTGAATAATAATTATAACAGCGGATATGTTTTATTTGAATTTGATGAGAAATACGGTTACGCAAACTATGACGGAGAAGTTATAATAAGCAACGAATATGATATTGCAAGCCCGTTTTATTCAGACGGATATGCTGTTGTTTCAACGGTAAACAAAACATTTACTGTAATTGACAAAAATGGTGAACAACTTTGGGGCAAAGAATTTGACGGTGTAGGAACCTTATCTTTAGGAAACACCTTAACTGATGGATTGGATTATAAATTCTGTAAGGCAGACGGCTGTTATAATTCTACGTATTCCGGAAGTGACGAGGGATATTGTCTCGATCATTACAATGAATTTGAAAAGAAACCCAAAACAAGTTCCAAATCGGAAATAGTAGGAAACTGGTCAAGTCTTATCGTATCATGTGAATTGAATTGTTATGATGACAACCTTGCATTCCTGACCTTAAATGGCAGCATTTATATGGGAAGTTGGTCATATCGTTCCGATGGAACATACGATCTTGATATGGAAGGGGTAAAAATGACAGCATATGTGCATAGCAGTTACCTGAACCTGTATCTTGGCACCACATCGGTGACACTTTACAAGGACTGACATTACAAACCCTATTCGCTGTGGCTATTGCTGCAGCGGATCTTTTTACTCAGTTTGTATGCCATTTTGCAATGTTGAATACTTTATCAATTTATCTGCATACTTTTCAAACGGCGCAAGCTGCCACTATGGAAGCCGTGTCCGAAGCCTTGCCGTTGAAAATGTCATACTGATCCCCGATCATAAAGTGTACAAAAAATCAAGCAAAAGCTTGAATATATGTGGTTTTGCGCAGATTTTTTGTCTACACTTTAATGAGGAATTAGGATCGTATACTGACAAAGCAGGATAACATATGGCAAGTTGAAGTAAAGAAAATGAAAATTTGCTTGGTCTTTACTTTTCTGAAAAATAAAGACCAGATAAAGACCAAAACGGCAAACAGACAAAAAATCATTCCCGAAAACGACGACGTATCTAAGCCGGTTTCGGGAATGATAAATATTTTATGGGAAAGAGCTTTTTATTAGTAGAAACAACAAAACTTGGAGACCGTACACTCTTCCCAAAGAACATTCGCCTCCAAGCTTCAGCTTGGTGCCGCTAACCGGACTTGAATTGCCCTAACGGCTTTTCACAGTTTTTTGTAACTTCTTTCAAATGGCTATTCTACGTCATTTCACAGGAAGATGCAACAAATAAGTTATCCTGATTTTCAGTAAGTTTTCAAACTGATAAAGACCAAATAAAGA
>CANQZR010000137.1 GCA_947628405.1 uncultured Clostridia bacterium | reverse complement strand
AAGAGCTCCGCAAGGGTGTGAATAAAACGACGCAAGCGTCGTCTAAGCCGCTTTAGTGGCTTCAAGAGGGGGCTGCCTCTGCGAAAACCAAACTTCGTTTGGCTAAGGGCTGCCCCCTTGAACTAAAGATTATTGTCATTTAAGCCTTGTCAAACAGCCCAGTGAGCTGTTTGACAACACAGATAAATAAATTTGGGCTTCCCCACAAATTATCATTTATCGGTGAATATAAAAAATGCTAAAAATCAACTCCTTGTTGTGACATAGCCAAAACTGAAAAACACAGAACTCTCCTAAAAATATATGCAGGCAGGCTCAGCCTGCACAAAATCTGCCCTTGCGCATAACATGAAATAAAAACGTAAGGGAGCTGCATATATGCAGAAGTTGATTATAAACGGAGGGAGAAAACTGAGCGGAGAGATCCGCATACAAGGGGCAAAGAATGCCGCTTTGCCCATAATGGCGGCGTCTGTGCTGTGCGGCGAAGAGATAACGCTTCACAATTGTCCGAGGATATCTGACGTTTATGCCGCAATGAGGATACTTACATATCTCGGCTGCAAGGCAGGTTTTGCGGAGAAGAATACGGCAGTCCTCAAAGCAGATACCGTTACGGAAACAAGTATTTCCGATGAGCTGATGAGAGAAATGCGTTCTTCGGTGTTCTTCCTCGGAGCTGTCCTCGGAAGGACGGGAAAATGCAGGATAACTCTTCCGGGAGGCTGCGACCTCGGTCCGAGACCGATAGATATGCACCTTGCCGCGCTACGCAGAATGGGCGTTACCATAAAAGAAGAATACGGTGTTCTTGACTGTACCGCCGAAAACGGTCTTAAAGGCGCAAATATCACGCTTTCATTTCCTTCGGTGGGAACTACAGAGAATATAATGCTTGCCGCAGTGCTTGCGGAGGGAACAACGGTCATACAGAACGCCGCAAGAGAACCGGAAATAGCCGATCTTGCGGAGCTGCTTACCTCCTGCGGAGCAAAAATAAGCGGCGCAGGCTGCGGCAGGATAGTCATAAAAGGGGTCAAAAAACTCCATGGCTGCGAATACAGCATAATGCCTGACAGGATAGTCTGCGCTACATATCTTTCCTGCGCAGCGTCAGCCGGAGGAGATATAGTAGTATCAGACTGCCGTCCGCAGGATATGGAGAGCATACTTTCCGTGTTCGAGCAAATGGGCTGTATAGTCCATTCGTCGGCTGATAAAATATATTTCAGCGCAGGACGTCCGCTGAAAGCCGTGTCACCGGTGCGGACTATGGTTTATCCGGGATTCCCTACAGACGCACAGGCTGTGGTAATGGCTGTTTTGTGCAAAGCAAAAGGAACGTCGGTATTTGTGGAGAATATCTTTGAAAATCGTTTCAAGCATACGGGCGAGCTTTGCAGAATGGGCGCGGATATCCTTGTTGAGGGGAAAACCGCTGTTGTTAAAGGCGTTGACCGGCTTTACGGAGCAAAAATATGCGCGTCCGACCTGAGAGGCGGAGCAGGACTTGTTTCAGCAGCGCTTTCGGCGGAAGGCAAAAGTGAGATCTCAAATATCCATTACATCGACCGGGGCTACGAGGAGATAGAAACGATCCTTTCCTCCGCCGGTGCGGATATCATACGAGTATAGGAGAAAAAATTATGCAGGACGTTGTAAAACGCGATGATACCGGCAGAAAAATAAAGCGGATCAGGCATCGGAACATGTCGGTATATTACGGAACGGTAATTTTTATCGTTATGGTGGTATTCGTGATACTGTCGGTAACGGTATTTTTCAACGTTGAAACGATAATAGTAACGGGTTCGTCCATATATACAGCCGAGGAAATAGCCGAAGCCAGCGGCATTTCCGGCGGAGACAATATGATACGCCGGAATATGGGCAAGGCAGAGGAACAGATCACCGAACAGCTTATTTACATTGAAACGGCTGAGATCACAAGGCGTTTCCCGTCATCACTGGAGATATGCGTTACACCATGTGAGGAAACGGCGTGCTTTGACAATTACGGCGACGGTTACCGCATAATAAGCAAAAGCGGAAAGATACTTGCTTCGGTAAGTTCGCCGACGGAGGATATACCGGTGTTTTACGGCACAGAGCCCGCCGAGGATCTTTCCGAGGGAATGACATTCGCTTCGGCTGATGAGGATAAAACGGAAGTAATATACGAACTTATGAAACGAGCGGATTCGTCTTTCGGATCAAAAATAACCAGCTATGATGTTACCGACAGGCTGAATATAAGCTGTGTTTACGATAACAGGATAGAGATAGAGCTTGGTGTTATTTCGGATATAGATTATAAATACCGCTTTGCCAACGAGATACTTACAACAAGGATATCGCCCGATACCGAGGGACGTTTGAGAATGCTCCAGAACGGCGCGCAGCTGCTGAGCAAATCGGATCTTGAACAGATAGACAAAACATTTGAATTTAATAAGGAAATGTCGGAAACAGAGCAGATCTCCGGCACCGATACGGGGGCTGACACGCCTCAGAAGGAAAATTCTGAAACAACAAAGCTGAATTTTGAGTAGAATATTTTAGTAATTCTTTCTAAAAGTTTATTTTTTTTATAAAACTACTTGAAAAAATAATTAAAGTATGATACAATAAACTTGTATATGTATGCAATGAGTTTGTTTATATAAAATATATTAGGAGGACGTTTCAAATGGGTTTTTCTGTTGATAATGAAGAGATCTATTCCGACATAAATATAAAGGTCGTAGGTGTTGGCGGCGGCGGCGGAAATGCTCTTAACTGTATGGCTACCGAGGGCATATTTGACGTTGAATTTGTAGCCGTAAATACCGATGCAGCGGCTCTCCGTTCTTCAAAGGCATCCACTAAGGTCCAGATAGGCGAAAAGCTGACCAGAGGACGCGGCGCGGGAAATAAGCCGGAAATAGGCGAGCGTTCCGCACAGGAAAACCGTGACGAGATAGCTGCCGCTCTCAAGGGCGCTACCATGGTGTTCATTGCTGCCGGTATGGGCGGCGGAACAGGCACCGGCGCTGCTCCCGTAGTTGCCGAGATAGCAAAGGAAATGGATATACTCACGGTCGCGGTAGTTACAAAGCCTTTCAATTTTGAGCAGAAAGCAAAAATGGCTCAGGCTGAACGTGGAATAGTCGAGCTTATGAAGCACGTTGATTCGCTGGTCGTTATCCCGAATGAACGCCTTATCAGCACAAGCGAAAAGCAGCTTACCATGAAAGAAAGTTTTGCTCTTGCGGATAATATCCTTAAAACCGGCGTTAAGTCCATTGCGGAACTTATCACCGTTGACGGATTCATCAACCTTGACTTTGCCGATGTTGAAACGACCATGAAGAATGCCGGATATGCTCATATGGCTATAGGTCACGGCTCCGGAAAGGATAAGGCTGTTGAAGCTGCAAATGCGGTTATTACAAGTCCGCTGCTTGAAACATCTATCAGCGGAGCAACACGTTTGCTGGTCAATATCGTTATGTCCGAAGACGCTCTTTCTACCGATATAGACACGGCTACAAAACTTATCACAGAGGCTGCCGATCCTGAGGTAGAGCTTATATTCGGTGCAAGTTTCGATCCTGATCTTCAGGATGAGATCAATCTTACCGTTATTGCTTCCGGATTTAAAAATCTTGGCGCAGGAACAGTCACCAACGTTGACGAAACTGTTTCAGGCACCGTTACGGGAACAGGCGAACCCGAAAATTCCGGACGTTCGGCTATTGACGATTATTCCGTTCTTATGGATATTTTTAACGACAGACAGTGATTATTACATAAATAAAAAATAAACGGCACGGAAAATAATTCCGTGCCGTTTAAGTTTTTTCAGTGGTTATGTCATAACAAGGAGTTGATTTTAACATTTTTATATTTACCGATAAATGATAATTTAGCGGAACAAAATAAACAAAACAATAGCTGGTCCAGCGCAGCCGCGCTGGTGGGGTCGAGGGGCGAAGCCCCCGTCGCCGTCCGCAGACGGCGA
>CANQZR010000136.1 GCA_947628405.1 uncultured Clostridia bacterium | reverse complement strand
TCTTGCCAAACAGCCCAGTGAGCTGTTTGGCAACATAGATAAATAAATTTGGGCTTCCCCACAAATTATCATTTATCGGTAAATATAAAAAATGTTAAAAATCAATTCCTTGTTATGACATTGCCTAAAAAATTGACAAATCAGATTTTTTAAGGGAAAATTTATCAGTTTTGCCGTATTTGTATTGCAGTTTTGATTTTTTTGTGGTATAATATTATGGGTTTGTAGGGCGTTTTGAAAATTTACAGCTAAACAGGAAATTTTTCCCTACAGAAAGAGGTCTGTTAATGTTTGTTGATAAGGCGAAAATAAGAATAAAAGCGGGTGACGGCGGCGACGGCACCGTATCGTTCCACCGTGAAAAATATGTTGCAGCCGGCGGTCCTGACGGCGGAGACGGAGGAAAAGGCGGAGATATCGTTTTTGTCGTTGACGATAACTTTTCCACTCTGGAAGATTTCCGCTACAAGCGTAAATATGCTGCAGAACGCGGAGATAACGGCGCTTCCGGCAACCGTACCGGAAAAAACGCCCCCGATCTTATTATAAAAGTCCCAAGGGGAACGCTTATCCGTGATGCAGAAACGGGCAGGATAATGGCGGATATGTCCTCGGACGAACCGAAAGTTCTTGCCAAAGGCGGAAAAGGCGGCAAGGGAAACGCAAGATTTGCCACACCTACACGTCAGATACCAAAATTTTCAAAGCCGGGGTTTTTAGGCGAAGAATACGAAGTATCTCTTGAACTTAAACTTCTGGCGGACGTAGGACTTGTGGGCTTCCCGAATGTTGGAAAATCCACGCTGATATCGGTAGTTTCTGCGGCTAAGCCTAAAATAGCAAATTACCATTTCACAACGCTTACACCTGTTCTGGGAGTTGTAAAGCTCGATGAAGGCAGATCCTTTGTTATGGCGGATATACCGGGACTTATAGAGGGTGCGAGCGACGGCGTCGGTCTGGGACATGAGTTCCTGCGCCACGTTGAAAGGTGCAGACTTATAGTCCATGTGGTGGACGTTTCAGGAATAGAAGGCAGAGACCCGAGATCTGATTTCAACATAATAAACCGCGAGCTTGAAAATTTCAGCAAGGAACTGTCACAAGTTCCGCAGATAGTTGCGGCAAATAAATGCGATTCCGCCTCAAGGGAAAGCATTGATGAATTTGCGGAATATATAAAAGGGCTTGGTCTGCCGTTATATGAGATCTCAGCGGCTACTACGGCAGGAACGAAAGAACTTGTGAACGCCGTTGCAGCCGAACTGGACAAGCTTCCTCCGATAAAGGAATATGAAGCGGAAGCGCTTCCGCAGAAAGTTCTTGACGAACGCGCCGGCGTAGGAAAGAGATTTGAGATCACCCGGGGCGACGACGGTGTTTTCTATGTTGAAGCGGATTGGCTGGAAAATATCATGCGCACCGTGGATATGGACGACTACGCGTCATTGCAGTATTTCCAGAGAGTTCTGCGCACAAGCGGAATAATAGATAAACTGGAACAAATGGGCATTGACGAGGGCGATACGGTAAATATTTTCGGCTTTGAGTTCGATTTTGTATTCTGATGACGGAGGATATTATGGAACTTTTTGATGTTTACGATAAGGAACGTAACCTGACCGGAAAAACCATGGAACGGGGAACTCCCATTCCGGTCGGCTGTTACCGCATGGTCGTTCATATATGTATATTCAATTCCGACGGCAGAATGCTTATCCAGCAGAGACAGCCTTTTAAGCACAGCTGGAGCGGAATGTGGGATCTTAGCGTTGGCGGATCGTCCGTTACTGGGGACACAAGTCTTTCCGCAGCTATACGGGAAACGGGCGAAGAACTGGGTATACAGCTTTCCGCCGACGAACTGCGGAGAGTTCTTACCATACAGACAAAAGGAATTTTTGACGACATCTATATTGTAAATAAAGATTTGGACGAAACTGCGCTGACGCTTCAAGCCGAAGAAGTTGCGCAGGTAAAATGGGCGGATATTTCCGAGATAAAGAAGATGATAGCGGAGAAAATTTTTATTCCATATCACGAATCATTGATAGATCTGCTGTTTTTTATGAAAGACCATGACGGCGCAAGAACGGCGCAGGACGAGACAGAGAGGTGAACTGCAATAGAAAAGCATGACGTAAACCAGTACAGCCCCTTGACGCTGGCATTCCTCGGAGATGCGGTATACGAACAGTTAGTACGGGAAAGGCTCGTCCTTACGGCAAATATGCCGGTAAAGAAGCTGCATTCGGCTGCTGTGGAACACGTCCGCGCGGCTTATCAGTCAAAAGCCGTGGACGTTATCCTGCCGCTGCTTTCAGAAGAGGAAACGGAAATTTTCAAAAGGGGACGAAACGCTACCGGAAATACCGTTCCTAAAAGTTCAAATCCGATAGAATACAGACGTGCAACGGCGCTTGAAGCTCTGTTCGGATACCTTTATTTAACGGAAAATAATAAAAGAATAGTTGAATTATTTGATATAATATGGTATAATGTAAATTTGGGTAGTGACATATCCGGCGAAAGGACTGATAAAAATGGATCTTGACGGAATAAATATGATATCCTGCGGAAATTTCAACTGTTATGTTATCAGGGGAGAAAGCGGAGATATCCTTATTGATACGGCGGTACCGGATTATCGAGACGAGATAGAGGTATGGCTCCACAACTATAATGTAAAGCTGATAGTCCTTACACATGGGCATAACGATCATATCGGTAACGCAGGATATTTTGCGGAGCTTCTTGGGGCAAAGACAGCTATGTCTGCTGATGATGTCTCGCTTGCGGAAAACAGCAGTTCAAGAAAATTTTATCCAGTAGGGATCAAAGGGCAGATAATGAAAACGGTCATAAGCAGATCAAAGCATAATATGCCCGAACATTTCCATACGGATATTTTCCTGACGGACGGTATGGATATCGGAAAAGAATACGGCATTGATGATTGTAAAGCTATAAAACTTGACGGACATACTAAAGGTTCTTTCGGCATACTTCACGGAAAAGACCTCTACATAGGCGACGCGGCAATGAATTACGGAGCGCCGTCCTTTCCGGCGATATGCGAAAGTCCTAAGGCAGCGAGAAATTCACTTGAAAAAGTCAGGGAGATCGCTCCCGAACGGATCTTTTTCGGACACGGCGCGCCCATTGAGGGAAAGGGTCCGAAATACAGAAATATGTTTTCAAAAAAATTTTTATAAATTTAAGGAGAGAATTTTATGTCAGGACATTCCAAATGGAACAACATCAAGAGAAAAAAGGAAGCCACCGACGGCGCAAGAGCAAAGATCTTCACCAAAATAGGACGTGAGATCACCGTCTGTGTAAAAGAGGGCGGTGCCGATCCGAATAACAATGCCAAGCTCCGCGACCTTATAGCAAAGGCAAAGGCTAACAATGTTCCTAATGACAATATCGACAGGGTTATAAAGAAAGCTGCCGGAGGCGGCGATAAGACCGATTATGAAGCCAATGTATATGAGGGATACGGTCCTAACGGCGTTGCTGTGATCGTTGAGACTCTTACCGACAATAAGAACCGTACTGCCGGAGATATCCGACATTATTTCGATAAATTCGGCGGAAATCTTGGTACTACAGGCTGTGTTTCTTTCATGTTTTCGAGCAAAGGAATAATAGTTGCCGAAAATAACGGCATGGAGGAAGATCAGGTCATGGAAGATGTATTTGACCTTGGCGCTTCCGATTTTTCCATGGAGGACGACGTTATCGAGATAGAGACAGAACCTAACGACCTTGCCGCTGTAAGAGATGGTCTTACCGAAAAGGGCTATAAACTTATCTCAGCTGATGTGGAGATGATACCGTCAACTTATACAACGCTTACCGACGAGGATTCCATAAAGAAAATGAACCTGCTTCTTGAACATCTTGAAGATAATGATGATGTTCAGAACGTTTATCATAACTGGGATATGCCGGAAAGCGATGACGAGGATTAAGCGTCATATTGAAAGGAATGTTTTAAAATGCAGTGGACAGGTCTTAACGATCTGAGAGAAAAATATCTCTCGTTTT
>CANQZR010000135.1 GCA_947628405.1 uncultured Clostridia bacterium | reverse complement strand
CTCTGCCGTAGTCATATATCCTGTATGTGGTGTTGGAATTCTGCTGTATCTCGGCAATAAGTATCCCTTTGCCGATAGCGTGGAGAGTTCCCGCTTTGATAAAGAAAACGTCGCCTTTTTTGACCGGAACGGACTGTGTTATCTCCAGAAGAGTATTGTTCCGTATCCTTTCGGCAAATTCCTCTTTTGAAACTTCCTTTCTGAAGCCGTAGAGAAGCTCCGCGCCGGGGTCGCAGTCAACTATGTACCACATTTCCGTTTTGCCGTATTCGCCCTCAACGCGCTGTGCATACTCGTTGTCCGGGTGTACCTGCACGGAAAGGTTATCCTTGGCGTCAATAAGTTTTATAAGTATAGGAAACTGCTCGAATCTCCGGCAGTTGGTCCCCAGAACAGACTTGTTTTCATTTACGAGCTCCGCCAGTGTCTTTCCCGAAAATTCACCGTTTGCAATAACTGAAAGACCGTCCTTGTGGCAGGAAAGCTCCCAGCTTTCGGCGATCTTATCATAATCGCACTCCTTGCCGAAGTCGTCTCTGAGCCTTGTTCCGCCCCAGAGGTAATCCTTGAATGCAGGAGCTAATTTCATAGGGTACATAAACAATTCCTCCCCGAAAAAAATTTTATCCCTGATATTATAACACATTCCCATACTGTTTTCAAGAGATAAATAGTAAATACGATACAAAAAAACGCGCCGGAGATATTATTCCGGCGCGGTATGTGCAAATTTTATCAGCCCTGATATTCTTCAATGCGGACGCTTTCCATCATAACTGCGGTAAGGGGCTTGTCATTATCCGGGTTTGTCTCAACTTCCGCGATCGCTCTTACAACGTCCATGCCCTCGAATACCTGTCCGAAAACGGTGTAGCCGCCGTCAAGGAACGGCACGCCGCCCACTTCATTGTATTTTTCCACAACATTTGCAGGCCAGTTGTACTGTTCGGGATCGTGAGCATACAGGTCGGCACAGCTGTTTTCCATGTATCCGTCCGGAGTGTTTACGATATAGAACTGACTTCCGTTTGTGGAAGTACCCTGACTGTTTGCATAAGCAACGGCGCCGGTGAAGTGATAAAGATGTTCGGAAGTTCCGCCTTCAAAACTGCCGCCCCATATTGACTTTCCGCCTGAACCGTCGGCATGGGGATCGCCGCCCTGTATCATAAAATTCGGTATGACTCTGTGGAAGATAAGTTCGTCATAGTAGCCCATATCCGCAAGACCGGTAAAATTCTCAACGCCCTTGTCAGCGTCCTCAGGGAAGAGCTTTATCCTGATCTCGCCGTAATCCTTTACCGTGATAACGGCTATCTTTTCACCCGGCTGCGGAGCGTTGAAATTGTGTATCTCCACATCAGGCAGCCATTCTATCTTTGATTGGTCAACGCTCCCGTCCGGGAGCGTTACCGCTTCGCCGTCATATTCGCCCTTGCAGCCTGTAAATACTGCCGCAGCTGCCAGCAAAGCCGAAAAAGAAGCGATAAATTTTTTTGATCTCATCATTGATCCTTCCTTTATAATGATATTCAGTTAAATAGCGTTCTTTCTTACAGCCGCTCCCGGAACGCTTTTCTTTATTATATCAGCGCCGAGATCGCGGAGTTTTTCCTCAAAATTTTCATAGCCGCGTTCAATATGGTAGATATCTTCAACTTCGGTGACTCCCCGTGCCGCAAGTCCGGCAATAACCAGCGCTGCGCCCGCCCTCAGGTCGGGAGCGGTCACCGGCGCGCCCATAAGATATTCTACGCCTTCAATAACTGCGACCTTTCCGTCAACTGAAATATCCGCGCCCATTCTGCGCAGTTCATCAACATATCGGAAACGGTTGTCAAATATTCCCTCGGTAACTATGCTCGTTCCCTCCGCAAGGCAGAGCAGGGTAGATATCTGCGGCTGCATATCAGTAGGGAATCCGGGGTGAGGCATGGTCTTTACGCTGGTTTTGACCAGAGGACCGTCTACGGATATCCTAACGCTCTCGTCAAATTCCTCAACGTTGACGCCTATTTTTTCCAGCTTTGCAGTAATGCTTTCAAGGTGCTTGGGGATAACATTCTTTACAAGGACGTTTCCGCCCGTTGCCGCCGCCGCTACCATGAAAGTTCCGGCTTCGATCTGATCCGGGATAATGGCATAATCAGTGCCTTTGAGGTGTTTTACGCCGCGGATCTTTATTACGTCCGTTCCTGCGCCCATTATATCCGCACCCATTGAGTTGAGGAAGTTTGCAAGGTCAACGATATGAGGCTCTTTTGCGGCGTTTTCAATAACGGTCATGCCGGTCGCCTTTACCGCGGCAAGCATTGCGTTGATAGTACCGCCTACCGTTACCATATCAAAGTATATCTGTGTACCGTAAAGTCCTTCGGACTGGATATCTATCATTCCGTGGTCTATGGAGCAGGAAGCGCCGAGAGCGGTGAATGCTTTAAGGTGCTGATCTATCGGACGGTCGCCGAGGTAGCAGCCTCCGGGCATTGACACTCTTGCTCTTCCGAATTTTCCCAGAAGCGTTCCGAGAAAGTAATAAGACGCCCTCATATGTTTTGCCATTTCGTAAGGAACGATAGGATCAGTTATGCCCGTGGCGTCGATACGGACGGTATGTTTATCGGTGAATATGACGTTTGCGCCCATTTCGTAAAGTATCCTGAGGCTTATGGACACGTCGCTTATGTTAGGGACATTTTCCAGCACGCACGGTTCGTCCGAAAGTATAACGGCAGGTATTATCGCTACTACAGCGTTTTTTGCGCCGCTTATCTCTACTTCGCCGTGGAGTTTGCGTCCGCCTTTTATAATAAATTTTTCCAAAAAAGTTTCTCTCCCCAATAGCCGTTCGGCATGAACGGTATTATTCTGCATTATATAAACCAAAAAATGGCACAAAAATACATTGCTGTTTACACAGCATTAATATTATACCATAATCACAAGAAAAATAAAAGCCTTTTGCAATGATTTTTATTACATTTTTTTCGAGAATTTATTTACAACTTTCCGTCACTATGCACAAAAGAAGCAAAAAAATTGGTTTATTTTATCTTTTTGGCGGTCTGAAAGTAACCGTTTTGTAATATTTGTCGGGGAAAATGTAAACTCCGGTTTGCAGGATCATGTTCCGGCAGGAGGATCTACGCTCTTCGGAAAGAAGAAATACCTGCGCGGGTATTATCCTTACGCAGGTATTCTTTACATTATGTATCATTTGAACGATTTTCGGCACCGACCCAGTTTATAACGTTCATCACCGACTTTATATATTCGGCGCGGCGGTTCTGCCTGTCAAGGTAATAAGCGTGTTCCCACACATCTATATTCAGCAGGGGAGTATATTTGTCAAGATCTATCGTATCCTGATCTTTGGTAACGAGTATCTCAAGCCTGCCTTTGCGGTCCTCTGCGAGCCAGACCCAGCCTGAGCCGATTATTTTCATAGCTGCGTCGGAGATCTCTTTTATCATTTTTTCGGCTGAACCGAAACTTGCGTTCATTTTTCCGAGCATTGCCGCGGAAGGCTCTCTGTACTGCGGTGTAAGCGAGGCGAAATACAATTCATGGTTGTAAATACCGCCGGCGGCAGCGCGGATATCCTTATCTTCGGTCATGGCAAGACCTTCGAGGGGGATATTCTGCATAAGCAGAGAATGTTCTATAAGGCTGTTGAGTTTATCCACATATCCGCAGTAATGTTTATCATGGTGAAAATACAAGGTATATTCGCTTATATCGGGGCACAGTGCTTTGATATCATAGGGCAGCGGAACAGCTTTGAACGGGTAATATTTATCAAAATTCATATCGACCGACCTTTCGGATAAGTATCAGTCAATTATATGCCCACAGAGCCTTTATTATGTTTTTGCTTCCGCTTGATAATGAAGAAAATTTTTCGGCATTTTTACGAAACCAATGGTTTCTTTCGGAACGAAATTATTTTGCTGAATAATAAAATCTTAACTCTTAACTTTCAACACTAAATGATAATTTGTGGGGAAGCCCCCACGGGCTTTGTCACCCCCAAAGTAAGTTTAAATTAAACCGTTTAAATATGTAGCCC
>CANQZR010000134.1 GCA_947628405.1 uncultured Clostridia bacterium | reverse complement strand
CCGGCGGGAACTCTTTCCCGTATCACGCAGTATTCAGAGCCGAGGACGCAAAGTCCGGCTGGGTCAAGGAGGACGGCATGAACAGATACTACAAGGATAATTCCCCGTATACCGGCTGGCTGAAAAACAAGGACGGTCAGAAAAGATATGTCCTTGACGGCTGGCTCGTTACCGACAGTATCCAGATAGGTGATACGCATTACATCTTTAACGATGACGGATACCTTTCAGGACAGCAGAAACTTACAATTTCCGCCGACTGCGGAACGGTCACAACGGCTGACGATCATATCACCGTTAAACTTACCATGCTTTCTGACGGCCACGAATCTTTCGGCGCGCTTTCGCAGCTTGAACGCTGGGAGAACGGCAAGTGGGCAGAGTCGGGACTCGGTGAGATCCCTGTGACAATGGAACTTCATTCCCTTGCCAAAGAGGGCGATACCGAAGAGCTTACGCTTTATCTCCACGATTTTAAACTTACAAAAGGCATTTACAGGATACCAATAAACAACAATGCGGATACCATAGGCGTTTTCTCCCTTGACGGAACGCCTGTCAAAGCCGGCGATCCTCAGGCTGAACATGTAAGCACATACGCCATGTTTGAAGTAAAGAAATAATTTTGCTGTAGAACGAAAGCGGATATATAAAAGAACTCCCGTACAGACTTTATGCCTGTACGGGAGTTTCGTATTGCATAGTATTCAGCTGCCGTCATCAATGACCCATTTGCCTTTTTCACGGACAAGCACAAAGGAAACATCTTTAATGCTTTCCTTTTCGGAATCGTTATATACCGCCACGTCAAAGGTCACGGAATATTTTTCTTTTCCGAGCTTTTCACGCCCCCTGAATGTAACGTCGGTATGAAATTCTTCCTTATCTTCAAGTACGTTGGCGGCTGAGCGCGCCGCTTCCATATCGGCGTCGGTCAGATCTTCCCGTTTTGCTTCCGGAAAACAAGCCTTGAACGAGTCCGCGTCGTTTCTTTCCACGGCAGTATAATATTTATCAACGGTTTTCATCTGTCCGCCGAAGTAGCTGTTCAGAAGCATCAGGAAAACCGCGCATACTGCTGCAAGAATACAGAAGATTATTCCTGCCAGCTTGCCTGCCGTCATTTTTTTATTCATCAGAATTTCTCCTTAGTCCTTGAGGATAGCTCCCTGTGCGCCGGAGGTGACCAGCTTTGCATAACGCTTCAGATAGCCGTGGAGCTCTTTTGTCTTGGGAGTGAAATTTGCAAGGCGGCGGTCTATCTCGTCCTGCGGAACTTCAAGGGTAATGGTGTTTTCGGGGATATTTATCGAGATGATATCGCCCTCGTTTACAACACCGATAACGCCGCCTACAGCAGCTTCGGGTGAAATATGTCCGATAGCAGCGCCTCTTGTTGCGCCGCTGAAACGTCCGTCGGTGATAAGAGCGACCTTGCTTCCCAGACCCATTCCCATTATGGCGGAAGTTGGGTTCAGCATCTCTCTCATTCCCGGACCGCCTTTAGGTCCTTCGTAACGGATAACAACAACGTCGCCCTCGTTGATCTTTCCGCCGGTAATGGCAGCCATAGCGTCCTCCTCGCAGTCAAAAACTCTTGCAGGGCCGCTGTGAACGAGCATTTCTTCACAAACTGCGCTTCTCTTTACAACGCAGCTGTCGGGAGCAAGATTTCCGCGGAGAACTGCAATTCCTCCCGTTGTGCTGTAAGGGTTATCAATAGGACGGATAACTTCGGGATCCTTGTTTACACAGTCTGCAATATTTTCGCCTACGGTCTTTCCGGTAACGGTCATGCAGTCAAGGTTCAGCAGATCTTTCTTGGAAAGCTCGTTCATTACTGCGTAAACGCCGCCGGCTTCGTTAAGATCTTCCATATAAGTGCTGCCTGCGGGAGCAAGGTGGCAAAGGTTAGGAGTTTTTGCACTAATGCCGTTTGCAACGTCAAGATTTATATCAATACCGCACTCGTGGGCAATTGCAGGAAGATGAAGCATACTGTTGGTCGAGCAGCCCAGAGCCATGTCCACGGTAAGGGCGTTCATGAACGCCTTTTCGGTCATGATGTCAAGGGGCTTGATGTCCTTTTCGATCAGCTTCATTATCTGCATTCCTGCGCGCTTTGCAAGCTCGATCCTCTGGGAATAAACAGCCGGGATAGTTCCGTTGCCTTTAAGACCCATACCCAGAACTTCTGTAAGGCAGTTCATGGAATTTGCCGTGTACATTCCGGAGCATGAACCGCAGGTAGGACAGCCTTTTACCTCGTATTCTTCAAGTTTTTTCTCGTCGATAGTTCCTGCGGCGAATTTTCCCACTGCTTCCGAAATGCTGGAAAAGCTCGTTTTGCAGCCGTCAACACGTCCTGCGAGCATAGGACCGCCGCTGACGAATATGGTGGGGATATTCAGCCTTGCCGCCGCCATGAGCAGTCCGGGAACGTTCTTGTCGCAGTTGGGGACCATAACAAGGGCGTCAAATCCGTGAGCAAGAGCCATAGCTTCGGTTGAATCGGCAATAAGATCACGGGTAACGAGAGAATATTTCATTCCTCTGTGTCCCATAGCAATACCGTCGCAGACTGCAATTGCCGGGAAAACAACAGGAGTTCCGCCTGCCATGGCAACGCCGAGCTTGACCGCGTCAACGATCTTGTCGATGTTCATATGTCCCGGAACTATTTCGTTGTAGGAACTTACTATTCCCACCAGAGGACGGTCAATTTCTTCGTTTGTAAGACCAAGTGCGTGATAAAGCGCACGGTGCGGCGCATTGTTGGCGCCTTTTTTGATTGAATCACTGAACATTTTTATCTGTCCTTTCGTTTGATATAAAAATATAATATTTGAGTTATTGGAACTCTTATTCTTCGCCAAAATATTTTTTATACTTTATAATGTACCGCTTTGCAAGTTTTCCGAATTTGTCTTTGTCGAACATTTCGGAAAATTCCTTATCGAGTCCGGAATATTCGCTGTTTTCGGACATGGCGAGAAAATCCTCTATGCCGTGCCCGGAAACCTTTTTATTGCTGTCAAAATGCATTTTCAAAGCCTTTTCGATAATATCCGCCGGCTCGGTATAGCCAAGCGCCCGGAAACCTTCCGCAGCAGCGCCGATATAATCCCGTGACGTGTTGAAAAACGCCTGTGCAAAGCCGCCGTTCAGAACTTCCTTGGTTACATAGTCCGCGCAGTAGATGTTCAGGCAGGGCGTGGGAAGCGAATTTATCACCTCGCACATATTACGCCAGTCCTCGTCGAATTTTCCCTCTATCCATGAAGTTACCGCGTGAACTATTTCACTCCCGGGGATATCGTCAAGGCTTTCCCTTTTAAGGGAAGCGTGCTCTTTCTGCTTTTGCATAAAAGCTTCCGCATCCTGCTGTTCAGAAAAATTCAGAAAGTCAAATTTGCTCATGGGACTTCCCCTTACTGTGCATTTCCGAGGAAAGCCGCACCGATTATGCCCGCGTCGTTGCCAAGTTCCGCAACGGTGATCTTGGTATTTTTGGTCAGCATTTTAGTGTAAATTTCCTTAGCAACAAGCTCTTTCATGGGAACGAGGAGCGGATCGCCCTCATTGCACACGCCGCCGCCTATGCAGAGGATATCGGGCTGGAAAATGTTTATAACATTGGTGATACCTGCCGCGAGATACTTGATATACTTGTCCACAACTTCCTTGCCTGCCTTGTCGCCTGCGCGCATTGCGTCAAAGGCGTGACGGGCGGAGGTGTGACCGTCCTTTTCGGCATATTCTTTAAGTATGCTGTCCGGGTGAGCGGAAATTGCCTCTTTTGTCATGTTGATAAGACCGGTCGCAGAGGAGAAAACTTCAAAGCAGCCCTTTCTTCCGCAGGTGCACTGAGGACCGTCAACTTCAATTACCATGTGACCGATCTCCGTTCCTGCAAGGTTGCGTCCGGTGATGATCCTGCCGTCAATGATAACGCCTGCGCCGACGCCCGTTCCAAGGGTAATGCATACTGCGTCCGTTGCTCCTCTTGCCGCACCTGCCACAAATTCGCCGTAAGCGGCAGCGTTTGCGTCGTTGGCAACGTAAACGGGCTTGTCTATATGCTCCTGAATGTACTGTCTTAT
>CANQZR010000133.1 GCA_947628405.1 uncultured Clostridia bacterium | reverse complement strand
TTGCTTTGCCCAAAACAGTCCGCCGGACTGTTTTGGAAATTTTAAATTTTGCGCTTCGCGCAAAATTATCATTTATCTTAACTCTTAACTCTCAACTCTCAACACTATAAAAATTGCCGCACAAAACCTCTTTAAGCCTTATGTTATGTTGCACGATTTTTATTTCGTAGGTATCCTTACAATGTATTCTATAAAATCCTCGTCCTGTATCTTTTTTGAATCGGCATTTATCCCTGCGGCTTTCATCATTTCTATCGCTTTGTTTATCGTATTTACAAACAGCCGGACGTCCTTGAATACCACGCTGCGCTTTTTCAGGCTGGCTGCTTCTCGCTGTTTTTCGATCATTCCCTCCACAAGCGCTTCGGTAGATGAAACATTCAGACCGCGTTTATGTATTATTTCCAGCGCTTCAAGCTGTTTTTCCCCGGAATCGAGTTTCAGCATGGCTCTTGCATGACGTTCGGTAAGCCCATATTCACAAAGCCTCTGCCTTACCTCGGGGGAAAGTTTAAGAAGCCTGAGCTTGTTTGCTATCGTGGACTGGGATCTTCCTAGCTTTATTGCGGCGTCCTCCTGCGTCATTCCATAATAATCTATCAGCTTTGCTATCGCTTCCGCTTCATCAAAAACAGACAGATCCTGACGCTGGATATTTTCTATCAACGCCATGACTGCGGAATTTCTTCCTGTTATTTCCATTATAATACATGGAACCGATGTCATTCCTGCAATTTTTGCGGCTCTTAAACGTCTTTCCCCTGCAATAAGCTCAAAATTGTCTTTCCCTGCTTCTTTTCTCACGGTAAGAGGCTGCAAAATACCATTCTGTTTTATGCTTTGGGCAAGTTCTTCAAGCCCGTCAAAATCATGTCTCGGCTGATACGGATTAGGTTCTATCCTGTCAATGTCTATCTGTATGACTTTATTGACTACTTTTTCCTTAACCAAAAACGGCATTTTTTACACTTCCTTTGTTAAAAAAATAAAATGGACGCTGTCAGATCTTTTTGACTGTGTCCATTTTACCATATATTTCCTGAATAATATGTCGAATTTAGTTACGAATCAAAGATAAAACCTATCCCAAAGCCTTTTTTGATATCTGGCTGCTGTTGCGCGGATATTTTGACGGCGTAGGAAAAATCTTATTTATCACCGCGAGAACTCTTTTATCTCCGTCCGGAAGTGAATATTCTTTGATATCTGATATTTCACCGCCAAGGATCTTTACCGCTTTCTCCCCTGCTTTTATATCCTCGTTAGGACCTTTCAGCGCGCAGAATATTCCGCCGACTTTTACATACGGCAGACAATATTCCGCCAATACCGGCATGGCTGCTACCGCTCTTGCGGCAGCTATATCAAATTTTTCCCGAAGTTTTAATGAACGTCCGCCTGTTTCAGCCCGTTCATGGATACATTCTGCTGAAATGTTCGCTTTTTTGCATACCTCCGAAAGAAAATTTACCCGTTTGTTAAGGCTGTCCAGAAGAGTAAGTTCAATGTCCGGACGGTAAATTTTCATGGGAAGTCCGGGAAAGCCCGCGCCCGTGCCCACATCTATAAGAGAAGCGCTTTCCGGAATGTTTATAAACTTTAAAGGAATAATGCTGTCCAGAAAATGCTTTAATGCAATACCTCTCGGGTCGGTTATGCCGGTAAGGTTTATTCTTTCGTTCCATTCGATCAGAAGTTCTGCATAGATGCTTAACTTTTCGTACTTTTCCGGAGAAATATCTATCCCTTCCGCAGAAAAAATGTCCGAAAGCTCGTTATATTCAAGAAGCATAATATTCTCCTTTCAAAAATGTTCCACGTGGAACATTTTTGCAGATAAAATTTATTTAACCTTTTCCGGCAAGCCATATAACAAGAACGCTGACGTCAGCCGGGGAAACTCCTGATATCCTGCCTGCCTGACCGATATTTTCCGGCTGGATACGGTCAAGTTTTTCCTGTGCTTCAAGGGAAAGACCCTTTATCTGCCTGTAATCAAAATTCTGAGGAAGTTTTTTCTCCTCAAGTTTTCTGACGTGCTCGACTTCAAGCATCTGACGGGCAATATATCCCTCATATTCGATCTGTAAATTTACCTGTTCCCTGACTTCATAGGGGAGATCCGGGCGTTCATCATCAAATCCGGCAAGATCTTCATAGGATATCTGCGGACGTTTTATAAGCTCCGACATTTTTATTCCGCCCGAAACCGGCGCAGTGCCTTTTTCTTCAAGAAGCCTGTTGAGCTTCTCCGAAGAAGATAGCGTCGTGCTTTTTACTCGCTTTATCTCATCTTTTATAAGCTGCTGCTTTTCAAGAAATTTTGAATATCTTTCATTTGAAATAAGACCTATCTCATATCCCAGAGACGTAAGCCGTTCGTCGGCATTATCCTGCCTTAAAATAAGGCGGTATTCGCTGCGTGAAGTCATCATTCTGTAGGGATCGGTACAGCCTTTTATGACCAGATCGTCAATAAGCGTTCCTATATAGGAAGACGAACGCGACAGGGTCACGCCCTCCTGACCTTTGCAAAAACGAGCGGCGTTGATACCGGCGATAAGTCCCTGAGCAGCGGCTTCTTCATAGCCTGAAGTTCCGTTGAACTGTCCGGCACCGTACAAACCGGAAATATTTTTAAATTCAAGAGTGTGTTTAAGATCCTGCGGATCGCAGCAATCATATTCGATAGCATAAGCATTGCGCATGATCTCCACATTTTCAAGACCTTTTATCGTCCTGAGAAATGCGATCTGAACATCTTCCGGCAGCGACGACGACATACCCTGCAAATAGTATTCGTCTGTTTCAAGTCCCATAGGCTCAATAAAAAGCTGATGCCGCTGACGGTCTGCAAATCTTACTATTTTGTCTTCGATAGAGGGGCAGTAACGAGGACCCACGCCCTCGATCTTTCCCGAATACATGGGCGAACGGTGGATATTTTCCCGTATAACGTTGTGAGTATCCTCATTTGTATAGGCAATATAGCAGGAAGCAATATTTTTCATGCCGTTTCTGTCGGTCTCAAAGGAAAACGGCTGGATATCGTCGTCTCCGTCCTGTTTTTCAAGCACGTCAAAATTTATGGAGCGTTTATGTACTCTGCTTGGAGTTCCGGTTTTAAATCGTCTTAACTTCACGCCTATATTTTTCAGGCTTTCGGAAAGTCCTTTTGAGGGAAGAGTTGAATCCGGTCCGCTTTCATAGGAAACATCTCCTACATGGATAAGTCCTTTCAGATATGTTCCCGTAGCGACTATTGCCGTTTTTACCTTATATTCTCCCCCCAGAGCCGTAACAACAGCAGTAACTCTGCCGTTTTCGGTGTGTATTTCGGTAACTTCCGCCTGTTTAAGGTCGAGATTTTCCTGAAGCTCGCAGATATGCTTCATATGATTATGGTATTTTACCCTGTCCGCCTGAACTCTGAGGCTGTGAACAGCCGGACCTTTTCCGCGGTTGAGCATACGGCTCTGGATAAAACAAGCGTCAGCGGCTTTCCCCATTTCGCCGCCGAGAGCGTCTATCTCCCGGACGAGATGTCCTTTTGCCGTTCCGCCTATAGAAGGATTGCAGGGCATATTTGCAATATTATCAAGTGAAATGGTAAAAAGCACGGTCTTTGCTCCAAGCCTTGCGGCAGCAAGAGCGGCTTCAACGCCCGCGTGTCCGGCGCCAATAACGGCGACGTCATAGGAATCTATAAAATAGCTCATAAAGAGCAGTCCTTTCTTAAAAATGTTCCACGTGAAACATTTTTCGATGTTTTATAGTAAAATTCAATTTAAAGAATATAAAGATCAGGTCACTTGCTTTCCGTATCGTTCATAGAAACCATTCTGCCAAGAGGAAAGCCAAGATAATTTTTCATCATTCTCACATATTCATAAGGCTCCGGCTTGCCGCCTGTGCCCATAACGTCGTATGTGACATTGCCCTCTTTTATGGTCTGCCCGAACATTTCAAGCCCGTTTTTTATATAAAAGCGGCGGCGTTCAAGCCGTTCGGAATAATTTCCGGCAGTTTCGTCAAGCTGTTCAAGAGCAAGAAAAAATCTGTTTCCGCAGTATTTTTTCATAAGTGCACGGATAGCTTTACTGCCGAAGCCCTTTCCTCGCATTTCTTCCGAAACGGCAAGGTAAAATAAATATGTAAGATCATTTTCGGTTATCGCGTAGGCAAGTCCGAACCATTCGCCGTCCGAATAAACAGACCAGAAATCAACGCCTTTTCTTCC
>CANQZR010000132.1 GCA_947628405.1 uncultured Clostridia bacterium | reverse complement strand
GGATAAACACTTCGGGATATGCATGGGCGTTTTCGGAATATATATAGAACGCTCTTCCGTCAGGCTCGTCTCCTGCCTGCGGAACAAAGCCTTCAACATATCTTACCGTCAGCCCCGCCGCTCTTGCAAGAAGCGTATATGCCGAAGCAAAATCCGAGCAGGTGCCTGTCTTGCTTTCAAAGAGGAAATATTCTGCGGTATCGGAATTTTTCGGAGCTTCAAACGCAAGGCTGTAAACAAATCCGTTATTGAAAAAATACTGCTCTATTGCCTTTGCTTTCTGATAGTCGTATTCAAGACCGCTTGTAAGTTCATCGGAAAGAGCCTGTATGCTGTCCGGAATATCGGTGACCGTTCTTTCGCGGTATGCCGCTGCGGAAATACATTCATTCAGAAAAGTGTGTACTACATTATATTCTTCGCTCAGGTCATTTTCTGGATAAAGCAATTCTTCCGCGCTTCTGAGCATATTTTCGTATTCTTCGGTGGAAGTATCGCAGTAACCGTTGGAAAGCAGTTCGTTGTAAATTACATTTTCACTGTAATATCTTACCGTATAGTCGGCTGTTCCGGGAAGCTGGGCAAGATCTGTAAAAATTTCCCCCGAGCCTGAACGTGCGCTGTAAGATGCTCCGGTCGTTGAAAGATTTACTCCGAAAGTTCTTAAAGGAGCTATAACATATGCCGCCGGATACTGTCTTGAATAAATTATGCTGTATGTTTCGGGGTCGGAAACGCCGTTCAGCTTTTCTGCAAAAGGATATCGTTCATAAAAGTCATCATCAAGCTCCGCAGCTTTCCGCAGGGCGTTATCCAGATATTCAAAATTCATTGACCGAGCCGTATCCTGCCAGGACATATTTCCGGAAAGTCCGTTTACATCGGCTTCCCAGCGATTGTTTCCGGCGTCATAGTGATCAAAGACCTGTGTTTTCATATACGTCGGCTGGGGAGACGCTATAACATAAAGCAGCCGGCTTTCCTGCATCAGCAGATCGTCGGCGTTGCCGGAATACCTGTTGTATTCTCCGCTCATGACGGTTTCGCCGCTTCCGCCGAACTGGAAAAGATTCATAAAGCCTTCAAACTTATCGTAAAACGGTGTTTCCGACGGCTTAGGGACTATAAGAGCAAGCATTATCGCCGCAACGGCAAAATCGGTATAGACTATCAGGGACGACATACTGTTCCCGGAAAGGCTTTTACCTACGATCTTCTTTCTGCTGTAAAAAATGAAAATTATAAGGTCGAGCGAAGCAATGATAATAGGATAATACACCGGCATACGGACTACCGCCTTAACTGCCAGCGCCATAGGTATCATTGATATCAGCACTACCGCCGCCGAGCGGTAAACTATCTGCGTGAAATAATATACTACCGAACAGAAGAAAAAACCGAAAACAAGAATAAATACCAGTGCAAAGCTGACCCTTGTATCCTCAGCCTGTGCTCCTGAAAAGAACCAGCGCACGAATCCGACTTTGCTTTCCCAGCCGGGAAGCATAGCGCCGGGGATAAAAGAGCCCACCAGAAGCAGACCGGCATATATAAGTCCGCCCAGCTTTATTTTTCTAAGGCAGGAACACAGCGCAAAAACACCGATGCAGACTGCTGCTGCAATAACGGTATAAATATCTATGATATGTTCGGTATAGATATACAGCCCGGCTGACATCATGGTCAGACAAAGCAAAAAGGGGAAAATAATTTCCCCGGTTTTTTTTATGAATTTTTCCGCTTTTTCGGAAAGAGCAAACCCGGACAGATGTCCGTATATGCTTTTTATGATATCGTCCATAGGATCACCGTTTCAAAAAGATATCACTGTTTGTTTTTCTTTGAGTTCATAACAAGTATCGTTGCAAGAACGGCAATTATCATAGCCATAATGACAATAACGATAACTACCCCTACGCTTATGCTGCCGCTGCTTTCACTGACTTCTGCACTTGCCGGAGCAGCTTCAGTGGTCATGGGTTCGGTTTCCGCCTCTGTCACTTCCGTTTCCGTGATCTCCGCTTCGACGCTTTCGCCGTCCGTCTCATCAGCTTTGGTATCGGATACCGTTTCCGAAACGTCGGCTTCCGGGGCGGCTCCCTCAGGAACGGTATATTCTCCGGTAAGATCGCCGGTAACGGTCATATTCTGTAATTTCCAGCTCTGATAGCTTTCTTCCGAATCGGGATAACAATGTATATCCGCGCTTACATTGCGGAAAACGTCGCTGTCAAGAGTGGGAGCTTCTTCGGGGTAGGCATATATGGTCTTGAGCGCATTGCAGTCTGCAAATACACCTGCGCCTATTTTTTTAACGTTAGGACCGATAGAAATGCTCTCAAATCCGCACTTGCTGAACGTATCGGGATAAATTTCCGTTATGCCGTAAGGAATGACAAATTCGGTTATTGCCTTGCAGTCCTGAAAAGCTCCCTCACCTATGTATTCTACCTTTTCGGAAATGGGGAAATTTTCAAGTGCTTCGCAGGAAGCAAAAGCATGATCGCCGATCCTTGTTACCGAATCGGGCATAACGATCTTTACAAGTTTCCTGTTTGCGGAAAAAGCGCCGCTGCCTATCTCAACGGTATTTTTCGGCAGAGATACAAAGGAAAGCTGATTTTTTGATGTAAGAGCGTTTTCGGGGATAATTCCGTCCTCGGTATCCGTTCCTGCAAGCTCCAATATCTCAAGATTGGGTATAGACGCAAAAACGGCAAAATCGTCCGCATTGAGCGTGCCGGAAAGCACAGCTGCATTTTTGATGAAATTGTAATCCGTGCCGTCTGCCGCTTCGCTGACAGCGTCGGCGAGCTTTCCCGTTTCAAAGGACTGTACGGTAATGCTGACGCCGCTTTCTTCTGCGCTTGATCTTATACTGGAACGTATCGGGATAATAACTACTCCGACAGCAAGAAGAGCTGCCACTACTACTATGAATATCCTAAGACCAAGAGACTTTTTCTTTGAAGAACTTTTGGTATTTTTATTGCTTTTTGCCATTTGAATTATCTCCTTTTGATTTGCTGTGACCTATCGAAAAATGTCCTGCCGTCCGGATCTCCTGCGGCGTAAAAAGCAGCACATCAGTTGTAAGCGGTGTTTTTGATTTTCTGTAATCGCTCAGAATGACCGTTCCAAGACCTTCTATTATGCCGCGTGTTATGTTCTTGAGCACAAGCAGACTTTCCCTTGACGGAGCAACAACAAAGAATTTTTCGCCGAATCTTTCGCTCACCGCGGTACGGAAATCGTTGCACAGTATCAGGGAACTGCAAAATACCGGTGAATTTATCTTTATATCAAGAGCCCTGATATTTCCGCATATAGTCTCTTCGTTTATCTCCGCTCTTGAAAGGATACGGCACATATTTCTGTCTGCGGCGGAAAACACAACTTCCGGCGGAACGTCCCAGCGTTTCAGGATATTTCCGTCAAGGAAATGTACGGTCTCCTCGTCGGAGGTATACACTACTGCTTTTTTCAGTCCGTCCGCAAAATCGGCGATTATCATATCCGGAGCAATATCGCTTTCCCGTATCAGCATAAGCCTTAAAAATTCCTGCCCGTTCGTAAAGGACACCATACGTTCTTCCGCACGCAGGTCAAGGCCGGTGCGTCTGACAAGATCTTCAAGTTCTTTTTCGGAACCGTTCCTTTCATAGCAGCGTTTTGCTTTGCTGACGTCTATCCTTAACGAAGCAGTGCCGTTAGAGACTGTATATATAATATCGCTTTCCTTAGCGGTGACTGTGATATCCTGCCGCTTGAGAGCATTTTTAAGTACGGATTCAAACTTATCCTTTGTGATAAGCGAGCCGAATTTTTCGGGAAGTCCCACATTGCCGCCTCCTTTCAACATTTCACACATACAATTATAACATATTAACTTGGATTTGTACACCATATTTCAACATATTTAATG
The DNA here is from genome assembly GCA_947628405.1 of uncultured Clostridia bacterium. Taxonomy (GTDB): domain Bacteria; phylum Bacillota; class Clostridia; order Oscillospirales; family Ruminococcaceae; genus RGIG8773. The sequence continues at coordinate 383 of CANQZR010000132.1, read as the reverse complement.
CAGAATTTTTTCTTATATTTTTTTGCATTTTGACAGTGTTTACGGAATATTTTCGTCAGACCGCAAATGTAAATAATTTGTTAACATCCCGAATCGACACATTATGCGCTTTTTAAATGTTATCATAATAACGGATGAAGATATTACTCTTCACTACCTCTTTACTTCTTTTTCAATACTTGTGTTCTGCAGCGGCGGCTCGTTCTTTTACGGACGAGCCACTGTTGTTTTGTAGGAAGCTATATCACAACAAGGAGTTGATTTTTAGCATTTTTATATTCACCGATAAATGATAATTTAGCATAGCAAAATAAAAAAAACAATAGCTGGTCCAGCGCAGCCGCGCTGGTGGGGTCGAGGGGCGAAGCCCCCGTCGCCGTCCG
>CANQZR010000131.1 GCA_947628405.1 uncultured Clostridia bacterium | reverse complement strand
TTTCGCTTTCTGCGGAAAGCGACAAGGGGCGCTGCCCCTTGACCCTGCGAGCTGGGCTCAGCTCGACCAGCTATTATATATTTTAAAGCGTTTAGGATTTAGATATTAAAGGTTTAGTGCCAAACTTAACCGCCCCCTTGAGGGGGCTACATATTTAAATGGTTTAATTTAAACTTAATTTGGGGGTGACAAAGCCCGTGGGGCTTCCCCACAAATTATCATTTATTCATATCTTAACGCTTCGATAGGATCAAGCTTCGCCGCACGATTAGCAGGATAGTACCCGAAAAATACACCTATTGCCATTGAGAATGATACCGCCAGTATTATCGAACCAACAGACGGTGAAGCCATTGTTCCGATAATTATACCTGCAATGTTTCCTAACAGTATTCCCAGAACAATACCTATCGCACCGCCGATAAGACAGATTATTACCGATTCTATGATGAACTGACTGCGTATGGCTCCGTTCGGCGCACCAAGAGCCTTTCGTACACCTATTTCACGAGTACGCTCCGTTACCGAAACAAGCATTATATTCATAACGCCTATGCCGCCTACAAGAAGTGATATACCGGCAATTACCGATATTACAGTCGAAATTATACCCATTACATCACTCATCATAGACATCTGTGATTCACCTGTCTGATACCATACCTCCATACTGTCATTGCTGCGATACCAACGGTTGTTCATGTAATCACGAACGCTTGAAGCAAATTTTTCGGCGTCTACTCCGTTGTTGATGTTTACATAAAAATAGAAAAACGTTGATTCGCTTACACCTTCAATTTTTGCAAGAGCCGTATACGGTATATATACTTCATTGTTCCAGTCCTCGCCTGTCATGTTTACCATTGCGCTCATAAGACCGTTCAGTTTATATTCATAAACTCCCACAACGGTAAAATCATATCCTGTGCCCATACAGTTGAAAGATAATGTCTTTCCCAGCGCCTCACGCGGACTTCCATACAGCTTTTCCGCCTGCTTATCGCTGATAACGCAGACGCTTCCGCGTTTGTCGATATCCTTTTCGGTTATGTACCTTCCTGCAATAACTTCCGTCATGGACTGACGTATATATCCGGGATTTACCCCATACACTACCAGATCAAGATCTTCCCTATGAAAACGCATTGAAGCGCTTTCCGAACCGTTTGATATTGAAACGACATCAATATCGTCTGCAAACTGCTCGCCTATCTTGTCTACCATTTCTTCGGTAATAAGATCATCACTTGTATAGTAATTCCTTACTGCGTCATTTTTCATCATTATCTGAAAGCCCACAAGATTTGAACCGCCCTGAGAATTGAAAATATCCATTACGCTGTTTTCCATGATATTTCCCATTGTTGCTATCATTATTACCGAGCTTATGCCGATTATTATGCCCAGCATGGTAAGGACCGCACGCATTTTATTGGCTTTGAGAGAAGAAAAAGCCATTTTTATATTTTCACCTAAATTCATGACTGTTTTTCCTCCCTCGCCGAATAACTGTCTCCGACTATCCTGCCGTCAGAAAGAGTTATTATCCTGTCCGTTTCCGCCGCAAGCTCCGGATTGTGAGTTATCAGAACGATCGTTTTTCCTTGTTCTTTGTGGAGCTTATGAAATATATCCATTACCAGACGTCCTGTTTTTGAATCCAGCGCTCCGGTAGGCTCATCAGCAAGTATTATAGCCGGATCATTAGCCATAGCCCGTGCAATGGCAATACGCTGCTTCTGTCCGCCCGAAAGCTCGTTAGGCATATGTGACGAGCGGTCAGACATTTCCACAAGTTCCAGAAGTTCTTTTGCACGTTTTGCTCTTTCCTTGGACGGTATCCCGGCGTACAGCATGGGAAGCTCTACATTTTTTACCGCCGAAGTCCTTGCAATAAGATTGAACGTCTGAAAAACAAATCCTATTTTTCTGTTGCGTATTTTTGAAAGTTCGGTATCGTCGATCTTGGCAATATCTATCCCGTCAAGGATATACTGACCGGCAGTCTGCCTGTCAAGCGCGCCTATTATATTCATAAGCGTAGATTTTCCTGAACCGGACGCACCTACTATAGAAATAAACTGTCCTTCCGGAACGTCTATATCCAGTCCGTGAAGTATTTCCAGTTCATTGGGAGTGCCTATGTAAAAACTTTTTACGATCCCTTTCATTGTAATGATAGGTCTGCCGCTCATTCCGCCTGCGCCTCCGATTCGTCTATCATTACCACGCTTCCGTCAATGACCGTTGATGTGTCGGTAAGAACATACATACCCTCTTTCAGCTCATCCGAAATAACTTCTATCTCATAATCGGTCTCCATACCTACCTCGACTTTTACAAGCCTTGCTCTGTAAAGTCCGTCGTCACCTTTTTCTGCAATATACAAAGCATCGTTTCCGTCCTCATCTGTGGCAAGAGCGTCATATGTGACCGTAAGAGCGCCGTCTTTTCTGCTGCTGATTATGTTCAGCTTAGCACTCATTCCGGTAAGTATCCTGTCATCATCATTATCAATGCTGACCTCTATTTTATAATTTGTTCCTCCTTGTGACGTCATTGCAGATACCGGCGTTTTTGACACACTTGTCACCTTGCCGGAAAATTCATCTTTACCCAGAGCGTCGCAGCGGATGACCGTATCCATTCCCTCTTTTATGTAAGGAATATCATATTCGCCTACTTCCGCAGAAATTTTAAGATCATCTATATTTTCTATTGTAAACAGAACGCCCGCCGCCGCAGCGCCTTCTTCGGCATTTACAGCCGTTATCATTCCGTCGCACGGAGCTGTGACTGTGGCAAATTCAAGTTTATCTTTAAGATTTTCAAGAATTATTACCTGTGGGTCATTAAGACCGGAAACTGTTCTTTGCTGTTCCGCAGCTTTTTTCAGCGAAGAAAGCTCCGTTTCCGCCTGACGAACGGCAAGGTCGTAATCATTTTTGGCTGTTTCAAGAGCGTCCTCAGCATTTTTTACTGCAATGCTATAGCTTTCCGCTGTATCTTCGTTCTGCTTGGCAACATTGTCCCTGCCTGCGATCGCATTATCATAAGAAAGTTTTGCATTGTCCATATTTATTTTAGCATTATCACGCGCTTTTTCCAGTGATTCTACCGCCGAATCAAACTGCGTCTGCAAAGTTTTGATCTGTTCATTGAGCGTGTCTTTTTCATATTTTTTCTGAGCGGCTTCATATTCAGCCTTGGCATTGGTATAATTGGCTGTTACGCTTTCGATATAGTCCGCATCATAATATTCGCTGTTTTCCATAACTTCCATATAAACATTTTTGGCTTTTTCAAAATCACGCTTTGCAAATTCTATTTCGGTGATATATCTGTCATGTTCAACATTGTACAGATCATCTTTTGCCTTATCTAACTTTTCTTTAAGAGATTTCATTTCTGCGGAATAATTTTCCGGCTTCAGAGCTTTTTCGGCGTCCTCATAAGCCTTTTTGCTGTTTTCATAAGCCATTTTTGAATTTTCTACGGTCGCGTCAGCATTCTGCGCGCTGTAGGGTATGCTGGTCGATTTGCCGGAGGTTTCCTGCCTTTTTGCTTCCGCAAGGGACTTTTCTGCCTGTTCTACAGCTTTTTTTGCATTAAGGATAACAGTATTTTCACCGTTATTGTATTCGTCAAGAGCTTCCTGATAACGCCTTTCCGCTTCGGACAGATTATAATCCGAGTTTACTCCGCTGCTGTCTACGGAAGCCTGCTGCTGGAGTATCTGCTGCTGCAATTCTTCGGTATCGATCGTACAAAGTACGTCGCCTTTTTTAACGATGTCGCCTACCGAAACATTTACCTTTTCTATCTGATAATTAAGTTTAGCATATACATTTTTCTTTTCGGAACTTTCTATAGTTCCGTTTACAGAGATCTTATCCTCCAGAATTTTTCTGCTTATCTGTACCGTATCCGCATATGCTACCTGTGATGCGGAATTGCTAAGTGCGATCACACCTGCGCCTATAGCAGCGATACAGGCAACAACAGCGACCGGGATCAATATTTTTTTTGCTTTCATAATAGTTATCCTTTCAAGAGAAATTTATATATTATACATCATATAATATCATGTGCTGATCAACTTGTCAATATCTTTATTGAATTTTATGTTTGTATTATCATTCTAATACAATTATACAAGCAATGATATTTCTTGTCAATTGTCATATCTATACAAATTTTTTATGATAAAAACCATATATGCTGTAAATTTCCCCCGTATTTTTGCGATTTGCTTTTTCACAAGTTATGTTACAACTATTTATAATTTTTTCAATGTAACGATAAATGATAATTTAGCGCTCTAAACGAAAGAAAATTACAGCTGGTCGAGCTGAGCCCAGCTCGCAGGGTCAAGGGGCAGCGCCCCTTGCCG
>CANQZR010000130.1 GCA_947628405.1 uncultured Clostridia bacterium | reverse complement strand
GCTACATATTTAAACGGTTTAATTTAAACTTACTTTGGGGGTGACAAAGCCCACGGGGGCTTCCCCGTAAATTATCAATGCCGCATAAAAAATTTATTTTACTACTTGACACGCACACGGATGCGTGCTATAATAATTTCATATTTATGGAAAGGAGGCGGCAAGTATGTGCGCAAGACGTAATAATATTCTTTATTTTATATCATTGGTTCGTAGAATATTTTTCAGAATAAGTATGTCTGCAAAACACCATAACAATATCATTATTTCGGATAATTTTTTTCGGAAGAACACTTTGCCTGTCCGCCTCTGCTTTATTGTAAGCTGATCGCGGACGGATAGGATTTTCACGGGCGTTTCTTTCGGGAAACGCCCTTTTTGTTTTTTAGGAGGTCTTATGTTATTTCAGAAAAAGAAAAAAGAAGAAAATACCGATGAATTTCACAAAGACTACGGTACGTTCAGCAACTGCCGGTTTGTCCTCGGAAAGGTAGCAAAATACCGCAAGTCAGCGTTGTTTTTTATTGCCACTGGAGCAATAGCGGGCGCGGCGCTGTCCTATCTTTGGAGCTTTATCGGAAAACTTGTTATTGACATGATAGAACGTCAGGCAAGCGGTGACGGGAATATCCTGCCGCTTTTGTATCTTACTCTGGGAACTGCCGCTGTGGGATTTTTCCTGATGTGGTTAAATAATTTTTCAAACCTGAAAACAAATCTCGGATTTCATCATACCAGAAGAATGATCGTTTTAGAACGTCTGCAAAAGGTCATGGACATGGAATATGAAAGCCTTGAAACTCCCGAAATGCTCGACCGCCTGCAAAAGGCAAAACGCGCAAGCAGCAACGAGTGGCAGGGCGTTCAGGGACTTATGACGCAGATCCAGTTTGCGCTTTTGCAGGTCGCTTCGGTAATTACGGCAATTACGATCATGAGCACATTTGACCCACGGATGATCCTTGTTATAGCGGCACTCAGCGGAGTGCAGTTCATATTTTTTGAATACATACGCCGCAAGGACAAAAAGGAAATGTGGGACGCCATGGCTCCCCACTGGCGGAAATTAGGCTACATGGAGGACGTTACCACAAATTTTGCTTTTGCAAAGGATATACGGCTTTTCGGTATGAAAAATTTCCTGTCGGCAAAACAGCACGAGGTGAACGCCATTGAACTTGAACACTGGAAAAAATCCCGACAGTACTGGATCTACAACACCATTTTCACTCACGGCATAACCCTTGCAAGGGATATAATTACAGTTCTGTGGCTTATAAACGGCGTCGTTTCAGACGGAATGTCCATAGGCGATTTCACGCTTTATTTTGCAAGCGCAAATACATTTTCAGGCGCTGTCGGAAATATTCTTACAACCTTTATGGCAATTAGGGAACGTTCCGCTCATACCGATGATTTCCGCAGCTTTATGGATATCCCCACAGGCAAAAAAGATGGCAAGCCTGTTCCAAAAGCCGACAAATATAATTTTGTTTTCGAGAACGTTTCCTTTAAATATAAAGGTCAGGAAACTTATGCTCTTAAAAATGTAAATCTAACACTTTCCGCAGGGGAAAAACTTGCGGTCGTGGGTCTGAACGGCGCAGGAAAAACAACATTTATAAAGCTTCTTTTGCGGCTTTATGATGTGACCGAGGGAAGGATATTAATGAACGGCACTGACATTCGCGAATTTGACCGTGAGGAATATTTCCGCTTGTTCTCACCCGCGTTTCAGGACGTGGTGATGTTCGCCCAGACAATGTCGGAGAATGTTTCCATGTCTCCTGCCGAAAAGACCGACAGGGCATTTGCGGAAAAATGTCTTGCTTACGCTGGACTTTCGGAAAAGGTGGATTCCCTTGAAAAAGGCACGGACACGCAGATACTTAAAGTCCTTTACGACGACGGGATCGACCTTTCGGGCGGCGAAAAGCAGAAACTTGCCCTTGCAAGAGCTTTGTACAAAAATGCTCCTGTTATCGTTCTTGACGAACCTACAGCCGCTCTTGACGCTCTTGCGGAATACCGCCTGTACCGCAGTTTCAACGATATGGTAGGGAATAAAACGGCGGTGTATATTTCCCACAGGCTTTCGTCAACGCGTTTCTGCGACAGGGTCGCAATGTTTAAAGCCGGAGAAATGGTGGAAACGGGAACGCATGACGAACTTATGGCTCTGGGCGGAGCATATTCCGAAATGTTCAACGTTCAGGCGCAGTATTATGTGGAGGATAAGGATATTTTCGACATTCCCGAAGATAGCGAGGTGATGACAGATGTCGGATAAAGCAAAAGAAAGATCCCTTGCACTGCGTGCATTGAAACACTGCATGGGAGAAATATGGCAGAACAAGAAAATTTACTTTGTATTTTCCGCACTGAACGTTATTTTTTCCGCGCTTCAGCCATTTGCAAATATCCTGCTCATGCCTGTGCTGATAGATACGCTTATAAATGATAAGGACTTCAAAAAAGCCGCAGTTATCGGCGTGGTAATGGTCATTTCGGGCGTTTTATTAAGCTGCCTTGCAAGCTGTACAAACATTCATCTGGAAAAATACGCGGACTATTTTCTTAATATGGAAAGCGAGCGGGCTTCGCGGCTTTGCATGGAAATAGATTTCACCCTTACCGAGGACAAGGACGCTCTTGACCAGATACAAAAAGCCCGTGAGGGAATAAACTGGTCGGGCGGCGCGCATGAGATCGCAAAAGGATTTTTTACCATACTTTCAAATATTATAAAACTTTTGGGAGTAATTACGGTGATAATTTTTGCCGCACCGATACTGCTTGCGGTAATAGCTGTTCTGATCGCAGTCTCCGCATTTTTCAATAACAAGAAAAACAAGATAGATATAAAATTTTTCAAGGAACTTGCAAAGAGGAACCGCATTTACAATTATATCGAATGGCAGCTTGACCAGTTCAGATTTGCAAAGGATATACGTCTTTATGACGCGGCGGACATGATGATGACAAACGCCGGGAACAATTATGAGCGGCTCAGACAGGAGCAGGAAAAAACATCATATGAAAAATATTCTCTTGATATTGCCGACGCAGGAGCAAATTCCCTGCGCGACTTTGCAACATATTTCTACCTTGGCATGCTTGCTATAACAGGCAAAATTACCGTTGGAACATTTTCACAGCTTATAAGCGCGGCGGGAACGTTAAGTTCTTCAATTCAGGCGATAATTTTAGGCGTTCAGGATATCGTTAAGCGCAGCGGCTATATGTGCGAATTTATAAAATTCATGGAATATCCTCCGGCGCTTGAAAAGGGAGACAGGAAAATTCCCGACATAAAAGGCGGTCATGAGATCGAATTTCGCAATGTAACGTTTTCCTATCCGCATACAAACGTACAGGTATTGAAAAATGTTTCCATAAAATTAAAAAGCGGAGAGAAACTTTCGGTAGTCGGTCTGAACGGCGCAGGAAAGACGACATTTATAAAATTATTGTGCCGCCTTTATGATGTGGACAGCGGTGAGATCCTTCTTGACGGCGTAAATATCCGTGAATACGACTATGAAGAATACATGAAACTTTTCTCGGTCGTTTTTCAGGATTTCATGCTGCTTGCATTTTCCGCCGAGGATAATATTCTTCTTGGCGAAAAAGGAAATGCGGAAGAAGTTGACGAACTTTTCCGCAAGACGGGAATACTTGACAAAATAAATTCGCTGCCAAAAGGCAAGGATACCATGATGTTCAAGATGTTCGACAAAGAGGGCGTTGAACTTTCCGGCGGAGAACAACAGAAAATGGCGATCGCCCGTGCGCTTTATAAAAACGCTCCGGTCGTAATTCTGGACGAACCTACGGCGGCTCTCGATCCTGTAGCGGAATATGATATTTACCGTCAGTTCAACGATCTTGTTCACGGAAAAACGGCGGTGTACATTTCTCACAGACTTTCCTCCTGCAAGTTCTGTGACAGTATCGCGGTATTTTCCGGCGGAACTATAAAAGAATACGGCACACATGACGAACTTGTCCGCAGGCAGGACGGCATTTACGCTGAAATGTTCAGGGCTCAGGCTCAGTATTACATATAATATATCATCTCCTGACTCTCAGCTTTCAACAATGAAAAATGCCCAAAGTCGCTCTCTTTTTATGAAATGCTATGTCACAAAAAAGGCTGATTTTCATTTAGTGTTTAGAGTTGAGAGTTAAGAGTTGAGATAAATGATAATTTTGCGCGAAGCGCAAAATTCAGAATCTCCAAAACAGTCCGGTGGACTGTTTTGGAAAAAGCAAAATTTATTAATAGATGTTGTCAAACAGCTCACTGGGCTGTTTGACAAGGTTTAAACGATAGTAATTGTTAGTGCCAAGGGGGCGCCCTCTATCGCAGGGCAGCCCCCTCTTGAAGCCGCACGGTGGCTTCAATT
>CANQZR010000129.1 GCA_947628405.1 uncultured Clostridia bacterium | reverse complement strand
ATGAAATCCGGAAATTACGCTTATATCGGCAGACGCCTCAAGAAGCGTGATTTCAGAAAGCTGTGGATAACAAGAATTTCCGCCGCTTGCAAAATGAATGGTATGAACTATTCTACATTTATGAACGGTCTTAAAAAAGCAGGCGTTACGCTTAACAGAAAGATGCTTTCCGAGATCGCTATCAATGACGCTGCCGGCTTTACGGCTCTTACCGAAAAAGCAAAGGCTGCTCTTTAATTAAAATTGCTTTAAGGTCAGAAGCGAAATTCCTTGCTTCTGACTTTTGCAGTTTTTTAAAGAATATAATATCGGTATGATTTCGGCTGAATTACGGCGGACGGAGGACTATAATGCAGTATATCACTTCAAAGGATAATCCTTCTGTAAAACTTTACAGAAGGCTTTCGGAAAATAAAAAATACCGCCGTGAGACAGGTATGTTCATTCTTGAGGGAGTGCGCCTGATAGACGACGCCGTCAGGGAAAATGCCGGACTTTACGCTGTTTTTGCAGCTGAAAAATGTGCGGAAACTTTTTTTCGGGAAAAGGATATCTCGGGTGCGGAATTTTATGTTATTCCGGACGAACTGGCGGATAAACTGTCTGATACCGGAAATACGCAGGGCGTTTTTGCAGTATGCAGGGTCCCGGAAAGGCTTCCTGCCGCTGAAACTATCAAAAAAGGCGGAAAGTACGTTCTTCTTCACGAGGTGAGAGACCCGGGAAACCTTGGCACGATAATCCGTACTGCCGATGCCGTAGGGATAGACGGGGTGTTCCTTTCTGATTGCTGTGAACTTTATAATCCTAAAGTTGTACGCTCAACAATGGGAAGTATTTTCAGGCTGAACGTTTCGGAAGCAGGATTTTATGATGTGTTTCCTGCATTTGCAAAAAACGGCATTGAGACTTTTGCGGCTGTGGTCGATGAAGACGCTGTTTCCTTGACGGAATGTGATCTTTCGGGAGGAGCGGCGGTCCTTATAGGCAACGAGGGAAACGGTCTGCCGGATGAAATAAGCGCTATGTGCGATAAAAGGCTCACCATAAAAATGCACGGCAATATAAATTCTCTGAATGCTGCAATGGCGGCGGGGATAATAATGTGGGAATTTACTAAAAAATAATATTCAGGACGGTAACTTTGTCATATTGTCTGAAAATTTTTAATAACGGGATATTTTTCCTATGTTTTCAAACGATCTGACAAAATTTCCGAATGATTATTTAACGCACAATAACTGTGCGGTTCTGCCTTAAATTTATTTTAGGGAGTGTTGGATTTGGACGAAAAAAATGTATTTGAATGGCTGTGGCTTGTGAACTGTTTAGGCTGCGGAAATAAGCGGATATGGGATATCATGCAGGAATTTTCGGGTATTTCCGATGCATATATGGCAATGATAAACAGTGACAGCCGTAAAAATCTGCTTACGGCGGCTGAAAACAGGTCAGCGGCAAGAGTTTCCGAAAAACAGATAAACGAACTGATATCATATTGTACAAAAAATAATATATACATACTTACATATGATGATGAAAAATATCCTGACAGGCTTAGGTCTATCTTCAATCCTCCTGCGGTGCTGTTCTGCCGCGGTGATATGACCTGTATGGAAAATGAATTTTCTCTTTCGGTGGTAGGCACAAGGAAACCGTCGGTATACAGCGTTAAAGTGACCGAATCGCTGGTAAAGGAGCTTGTGGGATTTGGTATAACCATAGTAAGCGGATTTGCGGTAGGCATAGATATTGCTGCAAATATGTCGGCTGTCCGGAACGGCGGAAAGACGATAGCGGTGCTTGGCTGCGGTCTGGATTACAATTATCCGAGGGAAAATGCTGTTTATAGAGGAGATATTGAAAAGAACGGACTGTTCATATCAGAGTATTTTCCGCAGGCTACCGGAACTTTGCAGACATTTCCTGCAAGGAACAGGATACTTGCCGCGCTTTCGCTTGGAACTATAGTCGTTGAAGCAGGAATGAAAAGCGGCGCAATGGTATCTGCCGGTCTGGCTCTCAGTCAGGGACGGGACGTTTTTGCGGTGGCGCCGCATAATTTGTTCGATAAAAGATACGGCGGAAATGTTTCGCTGATAAGGGACGGTGCAGTATGCCTATGCGGTGTGAATGATATCCTTTATGAATATTACGAAAACTATGGACATAAAATAGCAAATACTGCAAGGAATATGAATATAGATATCCCACCGGAAATTTACGTAAAGAACGAAGAAAAAAATATAAAAAATTTCATGGAACAGGGATCTGCCGGTGAGAAAAATATTTCAGAAAAGAAATATACCGAATTTGATCCGTCCGGACTTGAGGGAGAAGCCGCTAAAATTTATGCTTTTCTCAAAGAAGGCGGCAAACCTATGCTTGCTGATGATCTTGCAGCGGAATTTGATATGGATATTTCGGAAATGCTCATTCTTCTTACCGATCTGGAGATAGACGGCGCGGTTTCGCCCGAAGCAGGGCAAACCTATAGGGCGAATTAAAGGCTTATTTCCGAGATCATGGGTCTGTAAAAGATCTAAAAGCTGATATTTAAGCAAGGGGCAATTAAAATAACTATTCCTTTATAGGATATTCATAGATTTGAAAGGGTTGGATAAACAATGTCAAAACTTGTTATAGTAGAATCGCCTGCAAAGGCAAAAACAATAAAAAAATACCTTGGAAACGGATATGAAGTTGTAGCTTCAATGGGGCATATACGCGATCTTCCTAAATCCAAGCTCGGAGTAGATGTGGAACATGGATTTGAACCGGTCTACACCGACATAAAAGGCAAGGAAGAACTTATCGCAAGCCTTAAAAAAGAAGCTAAAAAATCAGATTTCGTTTATCTTGCCACAGACCCTGACCGCGAGGGAGAAGCTATTTCATGGCATCTTGCGCAGATGCTCGGGCTTCCTATGAACGAAACCAACAGAGTAACTTTCAATGAGATCACAAAGACAGGCGTAAAGAACGGAATGGAGCATCCCCGTTCGATCGACATTGACCTTGTCAACGCTCAGCAGACAAGACGTATACTTGACAGGATAGTCGGCTACAAACTGTCTCCGTTTCTCTGGAAAAAGGTAAGAAGAGGTCTTTCGGCAGGACGTGTACAGTCGGTCGCTGTGGCGCTCGTTGTTGACAGGGAAAAGCAGATAAACGGTTTCAAACCTGAGGAATACTGGTCTATAGATGCAAAAATGACTGCGCCTTCGTCAAAAAAGCAGTTTGAAGCGTCATTTGTGGGGATAAACGGCAAAAAGACCGAACTTCATACAAAAGAAGAAACAGATAAGATATTGAAGCGTCTTGAAGGTGCTGAATACAAAGTCGTTGACGTAAAAAGATCCGTGCGCAGGAAATCTCCGGCGCCTCCGTTCACAACGTCAACAATGCAGCAGGAAGCCTCAAAGAAGCTGGGTTTTGCGGCTGCAAAAACGATGAAAACGGCTCAGGTGCTTTATGAAGGCGTTGATATCGAAGGAATGGGCGCTGTCGGTCTTATAACTTACATGAGAACGGATTCACTCAGAATTTCCGACGAAGCAAGAGCGGCTGCATATAAATATATCGAGGGTGCATACGGAAAAAATTATATTCCGCCCTCTCCGAAAATTTATAAGTCAAAATCAAACGCTCAGGACGCCCATGAAGCTATAAGACCTTCCATGCCGGAAATTACTCCGGAACGCGTAAAGGCAAGCCTTACTTCCGAACAGTATAAACTTTACAAGCTGATATGGGAAAGATTTATAGCAAGCCAAATGGCAAATGCCGTTCTGGATACTGTTTCGGCAGATATAGACGCAAACGGATGCGATTTCCGTGCGACAGGATTTTCGGTAAAATTTGACGGATTCACCGTTCTTTATGAGGAATCCAAAAATGAGGAAGAGGATAAAGTTCTTCCGAATATCGAGATAGGTGACATTCTGAAACTTAAAAGTATCGAGGGCAAACAGCATTTTACACAGCCTCCGGCACGTTATACCGAAGCAACGCTTATCAAGGCTCTTGAAGAAAACGGCATAGGACGTCCGTCAACTTACGCTCCTACAATATCAACTATTGTAAATCGTTTTTATGTTGAACGGGACGGCAAACAGCTTCGTCCGACAGGTCTGGGCGAAGTCACTACCGACCTTATGAGACAGCATTTCAAGCATATCGTTGACTATAAATTTACGGCAGCTATGGAAAACAGTCTTGACAAGATAGAAGTAGGCGAAAAAGACTGGGTGGTAACTCTGGAAGATTTCTACGGCGATTTTGCGGATACTCTTTCAAAAGCGGAATCCGCCATGGACGGCAAACGAGTTAAAGTTCCCGACGAGGTGACTAACGAAGTATGCGAAGTTTGCGGAAAGCCGATGGTAATAAAGATAGGACGCTTCGGAAAATTCCTTGCCTGCAGCGGCTTCCCTGATTGTACGAATACAAAGAGGATAGTAAAGGATACCGGAGGAGTCTGTCCTAAGTGCCACAAAAAAGTATTGCAGAAAAAGTCCAAAAAAGGCAAGAAATATTTCGGCTGCGAGGATAATCCGAACTGCGATTTTATGACATGGGATACTCCCGTTTCG
>CANQZR010000128.1 GCA_947628405.1 uncultured Clostridia bacterium | reverse complement strand
ACATATTTAAACGGTTTAATTTAAACTTACTTTGGGGGTGACATTGCCCGTGGGGGCTTCCCCACAAATTATCATTTTCATCAATACCAGAACATAAAAATATATCCTCCCTTATAAAATAAGAGAGGATATTCTCTATGGAGCTGGAAACGTGACTTGAACACGCGACCTGCGCATTACGAATGCGCTGCTCTACCAACTGAGCTATTCCAGCACATTATCTGCAACACTTATATTATTATATATGCGAATAAAAAAAAAGTCAAGAGAAATTTTCAAATTTATTTGAAATTTATAAAAATATATGTTATAATGATTGTGTAATGTCGGATTTTTTTGATAAAGCTATATTTTGCCGGATCCAGGCAGTTTTATTTGGAAAATACGGGTAATTTTGATTTCGGAGGCTTTTTATGGAACGTATTAGGAAAAAAGTATCGGCTTTTACGGTAATTGAGATAATTCTTATAGTCATTCTTGCTTTGATAATGATAACAATGCTTGTTTTCAATTTCATGTTCAAGGATAAAAACTCTGCGGCATCACTGTTCGGATACAGCTTTTTCAATACAAAATCCTTTGAGATGATGCGCGATATACCAAAAAATACGCTTATAATCGCAAAGGAGTCCGAAAAGGAAAATGTAAAAGAAGGCTCTGTAGTCCTTTGCAGAATAGGGAACAGTACCGTTCTTATGAGAGTGAACAGCATACAGGAAGAAGCCGGAAAAACATATTATGTGGTAAGATTTGACTATGCCGCAGAAAATGAAGCTGCCCGTATAAGTTCCGATGCGGTCATAGCAAAAGCCGTATGGCAGATCGACGGCTTCGGCAATGTTATAAATTTCGCGTCTTCTACACACGGAATAATTATTTCGGTCGTTATACCTCTGCTGCTGATAATCGCAATGCAGGTAATAAGGATAATAAGTATACGCAGGCTTGAAGATGAAGCGTCCGCGATAGATGATATTGACGACCTTATCAATATAAGAGACAGTGAAGAACCGGCTGCCGTTACCTTTACCGAGCCCAAGTTTATCGAAGATGTTACCGGCAAGATCCCACAGCCGTCTGCCGAAGCAAATAAAGATACAAACAATAAGGAGGAAAAAATATCCCCTCTTTATACATATGATGAAATAATGAAAGAAAAAGAGCCTGCTCTTGTTGGAGCAGCGTCCGAAAATCGTGACGGAACGCCTGAGGCAAGGCAGAAGATCCGCTCCGCAAAGAAAAATTCCGATGCGGACGACTTCTTTGAAAACTATTCCCCAAGATCGGAAGATGACCGCCAGATACCCATAAAGAATAGCTCTGTTGTCTTTACTCCGCACCTTAATAATATCATTCCGGACGATCTTGACGAAAAAGCCCCGGAACCGGTCAAAAGATCTTCCGGTTTTGATGACAGCGTAAAAGCGTTTTTTGAAAAGAAATACGTTGCCGAAGAACCTGCTAAGCCGGTCAGCGACAATATTTCTGAAAACGTGGGTACATCGGCTGACGTTTCCGCTCCCGATACCGATAATGAAAAGCCCACTGTTCCTGAACATACTGCCGTACAGGCAGAACGTGCCGAACAGCCGGCAGCGCCGCATACTTCTTCTAAGAAAAAGCGCAGCAATAAGGCTCTTGAAGAGCTTATGGGCATGATCGACGCCGAAGAGACCAAGCTGAAAAAATGATCGGAAAGGATATTTTATGGCAATTCCTAAAAACATAAATAAAGGCATAATTTTTGATCTGGACGGTACGTTATGGGATTCTTCGGAACAGGTAGTACATTCATGGAACGAAGTTCTTGCCCGTCGTCCGGAAACGGATCTTCAGATAACCGTTGAAGATATGCAAGGCTATATGGGGAAAACTCTGGAAAAAATAGCCGAGCTTATGATGCCGGAAATCCCTTTTGAACTTCGCATGGATATCATGAAAGACTGCTGCGAGAATGAAAATGCTTATCTGCTTAAACACGGCGGATATCTTTTCCCGGATCTGGAAAAAGTGCTTGAAGAACTTTCCGGCAAGTATAAGCTGTTCATAGTCAGCAACTGCCAGAGCGGATATATCGAAGTCTTTCTGGAATATCACAGACTGGGAAAATACTTTACGGATATCGAATGTCCCGGCGGCAGCGGTCTTGAAAAGACCGGAAATATACGGCTTATTTCCGAAAGGAATAATATTGACAGGGCTGTTTATATCGGGGATACTCAGGGCGACTGCGATTCTGCCGAAGCTGCCGGAGTGCAGTTCATTCACGCCGCATACGGCTTCGGAACTATAGATCATGATGTCCCGAAGGTAAATTCGCTTTCGGAGATCTCAGGGGCCGTAAAGCCTTTTCTTGACTAAAAAACGGAAGGAACGATCAACATGGCTGTTTATCTTGACAATGCTGCCACTACAAGACCCTGTGAACCTGCTGTGTCGACTGTTTTTCAGAACATGGTGGAGGATTACGGCAATCCCTCGTCTCTTCATGGGATAGGAATAAAGGCGGAAAAAAATGTGACCGAAGCGAGGAAGTCCATAGCAGCGGCTCTTGTCTGTGACCCTCAGTGCATAGTTTTTACATCCGGGGCTACAGAATCAAATAATATGACGATCTTCGGTGCAGCGAAAAATTACGGAAAAAGAAAAAAGAAAATAGTAGTTTCTGCCTTGGAGCATCCCTCCGTTGCCGAACCGATAAAATATCTTGAAGAAAAAGAGGGCTTCACTGTGACAAGGATAAAGCCTTCACACGGCGGAACTGTAGCAGCGGAGGATTTTCTTGCTGCGGTGGACGACGAGACCTGCTTTGTGTCCTGTATGCTGGTAAACAATGAAACCGGTGCAATACAGCCCGTGAGGAAGATATTTTCCGCTGTAAAAAGGGATTTCCCCGAATGTATCACCCATTGTGACGCAGTTCAGGGCTTTATGAAAATGCCTATAAAGGCTGCGGAACTTTTTGCCGATGTTATTGTCGTTTCCGGGCATAAAGTCCATGCCGTTAAGGGCGTAGGAGCAATGTATATCCGTAAAGGCATAAGACTTGCCCCACTTCTTCTGGGCGGAGGACAGGAAAAAGGACTGCGCAGCGGAACGGAATCAGTTCCGCTCATAGCCGGATTCGGCGCAGCGGTGAGAGCGCTTATGCCAACTATGAAAACGGCTCACGACAATGCCGAGCAGATACGCGCATATTTGCTGAAAAAACTGTCAAAGATCGAATATATAACCGTAAATTCCGATGATGAACTGTGTTCTCCGTTTATTACCAATTTTTCGGTAAAGGGGATACGTTCTGAAACAATGCTCCATTTTCTGGAAGAAAACGACATTTACGTTTCCAGCGGCTCTGCCTGTTCAAAGGGAGCGCACAGCTCGGTGCTTACGGCTATGGGACTTTCGGACGAGCTGGCGGATTCGGCAATAAGAGTTTCGATAAGCCGTACTACTACCATGGGTGAGATCGACCTGCTTGTCAACGCTGTTCAGAAAGGGCATATGTCTCTTGCCAAGGTGAAGAAGTAAGGCTTGTGACAATTTTCTGAAATTTATGCGAAAACTGCGGAACGCTGAAAAATTTTGCTGTCATTGATAGTATTCATTTATAGAGAACGAAAGAATTAAGGAGACCATATGAAAGAACTTATAATTTTCAAAGAGGGCGAGATTGCTCTCAAGGGACTTAACAAGCGCAGCTTTGAGGACGCTTTTATAAGAAATCTGAAACACCGTTTGAAGCCGCTGGGAAAATTTGAGTATGAAAGTGCTCAGTCAACGATCTATGCGATCCCAATGTCGGACGATATCGACCTTGATGAAGCCGTTGAACGCGGCTCAAAAGTTTTCGGGGCGGCGGCGCTCTGTAAAGCTGCTGTGGTTGACAAGGACTTTGAAAAGATATCCGAGAAAACTATTGAATATATCAGGGAAACGGCTGAAATTTCACGCACATTCAAGGTGGAAGCCAAGCGTTCGGATAAGAAATTTCCTATGAAGTCCCCGGAGATATGCGCGGAACTTGGCGGCAGGATACTTGAAGCGTATCCGCATCTTACGGTGGACGTCAAAGCTCCGCAGATGACGGTCACGGTGGAGATCCGCGATACTTACGCATATATCCATGCAGGAAACATCAAAGGAGCCGGAGGTATCCCTGTAGGAACTTCGGGGAGCGCGATGCTGCTGCTTTCGGGAGGCATAGACAGCCCGGTCGCAGCGTATATGATGGCAAAGCGCGGTGTAAAGCTGTCGGCTATACACTACGTTTCTCCGCCATATACCTCCGAAAGAGCCAGAATGAAAGTGGAACGCCTTTGCGAAAAGTTAGCTCCTTACTGCGGAGATATAGCTTTCTACTGTGTTCCGTTCACAAAAATTCAGGAGGAGCTTCGGGACAACTGCCTGGAGGAATTTTTTACCATAATTATGCGCCGTCTTATGCTTGAAATAGCTCAGCGCATTGCCGAAGAAAAGGAAATACAGGCTCTTGTTACCGGCGAAAGCGTGGGACAGGTCGCAAGCCAGACCATGGGAGCGATAGTATGCACCGACGCCGTATGCCGTATGCCGGTATTCCGTCCGGTTATCGGAATGGACAAGACGGAAATAATAGAGA
>CANQZR010000127.1 GCA_947628405.1 uncultured Clostridia bacterium | reverse complement strand
TTAAAATGGCAGCCCAAATGGCATATTGATGAATGTATGAAATATACGGCACAATTCTACAAAGCATGGCTTGCCGGAGAAGATGTTCCGGCGGAAATGGATAGGGAAATTAAAGAATATCTGGAGTGATACTTATGGCAAACTGGAAAAACGAATCGGAAGCAAGAGAGCAGATAAAAGCTCTTGTTGCAGAATATTATCACGATTTCAAAGAGAAAAAAGAACCGTTCAAGCCGGGCGACAGGATAAGCTATGCTTCCCGCGTTTTTGACGAAAAGGAAATGCAGAGCCTGACAGATGCTATGCTTGATTTCTGGCTCACGACCGGAAGATTTTCAGATGAATTTGAAAAGAAATTTGCCGAGTGGATAGGCGTAAAATACGCACATCTTGTAAACAGCGGTTCATCGGCAAATTTAATAGCATTTTCAGTTCTGACAGCTCCGGAACTGGGTGAGCGTCAGATAAAGCGAGGCGATGAGGTAATAACCGTTGCCTGCGGTTTTCCAACTACTGTAACGCCTATCTTACAGTATGGTGCAGTTCCTGTTTTTGTTGATGTTACAGTACCGCAGTACAATATTGACGTTACAGAATTGGAAAAAGCGCTTTCGCCTAAAACTAAAGCCGTAATGATAGCACACACTCTCGGAAATCCCTTTGACCTGAAAGCTGTAAAAGCCTTTTGTGATAAAAATGATCTTTGGCTTGTAGAAGATAACTGCGACGCGCTGGGTTCGCAGTATACCATAGACGGTGTTACAAAATTTACGGGTACTTGGGGAGACATCGGCACAAGCAGTTTTTATCCTCCGCATCATATGACAATGGGCGAGGGCGGCTGCGTTTATACAAATGATCCGCTGCTTCACAGGCTCATACTTTCATACCGTGACTGGGGACGTGACTGCATCTGCCCTTCAGGACATGATAATTTCTGCGGGCATCGTTTTGACGGGCAATACGGAGAATTACCGAAAGGTTATGACCACAAATATGTATACAGTCATTTCGGATATAATCTGAAAGTCACAGATATGCAGGCGGCAATCGGCGTTGAACAACTTAAAAAATTCCCGGGATTCATAGAACGCCGTCGGCACAACTGGGACAGATTAAGAAAAACTCTTGAACCGGTAAGTGATAAAATAATTCTTCCGGAGCCTGCCGAAAACAGCCGTCCGTCATGGTTTGGTTTCCTTATATCTGTTCGCCCCGAAAGCGGACTTGACAGGAACGAAGTTACAAGATATATAGAGGAAAATAACATTCAGACCAGACTTCTTTTCAGCGGCAATTTGATAAAGCACCCGTGCTTCGATCAGATAAGAGGAACGGACGCTTACCGTGTTGCGGGAAACCTTGACAACACGGAATTTATAATGAACAACACATTCTGGATAGGCGTTTATCCCGGTATGTCCGATGAAATGATCGACTATATGGCGGAGAAGGTTATTGAGGCGGTAAGTCTTTAAATTTGAGGAGATTATATGAAAATTCGTTTGTCAGATTATGTAGCAGATTTTCTTGTGAGACATGATGTTACGGATATATTTACTGTAGCCGGTGGCGGCGCGATGTATCTTAACGACTCTTTCGGACATCATCAGGGAATTCAATGTATATATAATCATCATGAACAGGCGTGCGCTATGGCAGCGGAAGCTTATGCGCGAATAAACAATAAGATCGCGGCTGTTTGTGTGACGACAGGTCCGGGTGCTACCAATGTCATAACAGGTGTAATATGTGGTTGGATGGATTCCATTCCTATGCTTGTTATTTCGGGACAAGCAAGACTGGACACAACCGTATATACTTCAGGTCTCAAATTGAGAACAAGGGGAGTACAGGAGTTTGATATTATCGGATCGGTAAAAAATATGACGAAATATTGTGAGCTTGTGACCGATCCAGCCAAAATACGTTATTGCCTCGAAAAAGCGCTTTATTTGGCATATGAAGAACGTCCCGGACCTTGCTGGCTGGATATTCCTCAGAATGTTCAAAGTGCAATAATAGAAACAGATGATCTTGAAGGTTTTGAACCGCCGAAAAATATTAGTCGGATAAGCGACGATACGCTTAATTGTATTATTGACAAAATCAGTCATTCCGAGCGTCCGGTTCTGTTTATAGGTAATGGGGTACGACTTGCAGGCGCGCATAATGAAATGCTTAAGCTTGTAGAAAAGCTGAATGTTCCCGTTGTTACAAGTATGAGCAGCGTTGATGCTATATCTTCTGACCATCGTCTTTACGTCGGAAGAAGCGGTACAACAGGAGATAGAGCAGGTAATTTTGCCGTACAGAATTCTGATCTGTTTATTTCAATGGGCAGCAGGCTAAGTTTTTTTCAGACAGGATTTAATTATGAAAGTTGGGCAAGATGCGCATATAAAATAGTCAACGATATTGATCCGGAAGAACTTGAAAAAGACAGCATTAATGCTGATATGAAAATATGCTGCGATGTCAAGGAACTGATTACCTGTTTACTTGAAAAGATCTCAGAAGCTTTACCTGAAAAAAAGAAATGGATCGAGAAATGTCAGGAATGGAAAAGAAAATATCCGGTAGTATTAAAAAAACATTTTGAAGACAAACAGCCAAATATATACGCATTTTTTGATAAGATGACTCATTGTCTGAATGCCTCGGATAGATTAGTCGTAAGCGTTGGAACTTCGCGTGTTGCTGGCAGTCAGGCTGCATATATAACCGAGGGTATGAGATTTATTACCAATCCCTCAACAGCAGCTATGGGGTATTGCTTGCCTGCTGCTATAGGAGTATGTATAGCTTCCGGAAGAAAAAAGACTGTGCTTGTAACAGGTGATGGCAGTCTTCAAATGAATATCCAAGAATTTCAAACGATAGTTCATAATAAATTGCCGATAGTTATTTTTATTATGAATAATCAAGGATACCATTCAATTCGCATGACGCAAAATACTTATTTTAATAAACCACTTGTTGGTGTCGGTGAAGAAAGTGGTGATCTTAGTTTTCCTGATCTTGAAAAAATATCCTACGCATATGGAATTGATTTCAGACGATGTAAAGAAGCGGCTGATACAGATGATGCAATACAATGGGCACTTTCACATGATTCAGTATGTATTTGTGAAATGATGCTTTCAAAAGATCAGGTTACAGAGCCTAAAGCTGCGAGTAAACGGCTTGAAAACGGAAAAATGGTTTCAGCCCCGCTGGAGGATATGGCACCGTTTTTACCAAGAGAGGAACTGAAACAGAATATGTGTATTCCGTTGATAGATGAGGAGCAGGATTGAATGAAAAAAATAGTTGTTACTGGTGCTACAAGTATGCTTGGCGTTGCCACAATAGATGAATGTCTCAAAAATGACACAGAAAAAATTTATGCAGTCGTGAGAAACGAAAGTCCGAATCTATACAGGCTTCCAAATGATGAGCGTGTTGTAAAAGTTTACTGTCAGATATCTGATTATGGCAATCTGCCAAATATTATCAATGATAGCTGTGATGTGTTTTATCACATGGCATGGGACGGAACCGGTGTCAGAAGGGGAGAAAGTGTTATAGGCCAGAGTGAAAATATAAAATATACGCTTGAAGCAGTAAAGGCAGCAAAAAAACTTAGCTGTGCAAAATTTATTGCTTCTGGATCACAAGCTGAATATGGATTATCTAAACTTGAAAAATTGGCTCCGGACTCATATGCAGATCCATGCACTGCCTATGGGATCGCTAAATATGCCGCGGGGAAACTGTCTATGGCAGAAGCAGACAAAGTTGGTATAGCCTGTATATGGGTAAGAGTATTCAGTGTTTACGGTAAATATGATAAATCGTCATCAATGATTTCATCATCAATAACGAAGATGCTGCATAGAGAAAAAGTTTTATTTACTGCTGCTGACCAGATGTGGGATTATTTATACAGTGAAGATGTGGGACGGGCATTTTATCTTATCGGTGAAAAAGTGAAGGGAGACCGTGTCTACTGCCTCGGCAGCGGAAAAAAGCGCCCGTTGAAGGAATACATTGAAATTATGAAAAATAAAATAGACAGTTCACTTCCTTTAGGAATAGGAGAGATACCCTACCCGAAAAATGCGGTCATGAATATCTGTGCGGATATCGGGATGTTGACCTCTGATACAGATTGGAAACCACAGTACAGCTTTGAAGATGGAATAGAGAAAACAATAAACTTCCTTAAAAAAATACACAGTAATTGAATTATTATATAAAGTATGTTGATATGTTAGAAAATGTGTAATTACAAAAATAACAGATAATTGATGATATAAGATATTTTATATAATAATTGGAGGTGCTGTAAGCTGAAATCTCTTAAATTCAATACTATCCTGAATTCATTTAGAATGGCTTTGACTGTTCTTGTTCCGTTGATAACTTTCCCATATACATCGCGAGTCTTTCTTACGGAAGGAAGCGGAAAAATAAATTTTGTAAGTTCGGTAATACAGATATTTACTCTTTTTGCATCTCTCGGATTTTATACTTATGGTGTTCGCGAAGGAGCAAAGGTACGTAATGACCGAGAAAAGTTTTCTAAATTTGGTCAAGAATTGCTATTTATAAATATTATAGCAACTGTTATAACATACGCGGCGTTTTTAATATGTGTATTTGTATTGCCGTCGTTT
>CANQZR010000126.1 GCA_947628405.1 uncultured Clostridia bacterium | reverse complement strand
CTCTTTTTAAGGGGGTATTCCGCGCTCTGCGGAGCGCGGCAAGGGGCGCTGCCCCTTGACCCTGCGAGTTGGGCTCAGCTCGACCAGCTATAATTTTTTTCCGTTTAGAGCGCTAAATTATCATTTATCTCAACTCTTAACTCTCAACTCTAAAAATCAACCTTTTGTTATGATATGACCTTGTTTTTTACGATCTTCAAGCCAAAAGGCAGTACAGATCAACCCTGTACTGCCTCGTTTTTTGCTTTGTTCATTATGTCAATTACGTCACGGATAAGATCTACAGGCTTTTCATCACGCATTTTTACTGCAATATATGACTTTTCTCCGCCGTTGATGGTAACACGTCCCTTGAAAGCGGACGTCAGCGCCTGTATCTGTTCTATATCAGCCGTTTTAAGATAGAAAAACATTATGTTGTTCCGCTGAGTTATCTCGGTCATTGTCAGCTCGCCCGCCATGTTCCTTATAAGCGAAACGCTGATAAGTCCCTGTATTGACTTCGGCGGATCGCCGTACCTGTCGATAAGCTCGTCAATAAGATCAATACTGTCCTCATTTGTTCGCAGAGCGGCTATTTTTCTGTAAATATCTATTCTTCCTGCCAGACTTTCAATATAATCGTCCGGAATGTGCGCGTCTGTCTGTATGTCGATAAGACAATCTTCCGGTCTTGACGGCGGCGCTTCTCCTTTTTCTTCGGCAATGGCTTCATTCAGCAGCTGCAAATACATATCATAGCCTACAGCTTCCATGTGACCGTGCTGCTTTCCACCTAATATCGAACCTGCTCCGCGTATCTCAAGATCGCGGAGAGCTATCCTGAATCCGCTGCCGAACTGGGTAAATTCCCGTATGGCGTCAAGCCTGCGTGCAGCGATCTCGGTAAGAGCCTTGCCTTTGCGGAAAGTAAAATAAGCAAACGCTCTCCTGCTGGAGCGCCCTACCCGTCCCCGAAGCTGATAAAGCTGTGAAAGCCCCAGATTGTCCGCGTCCTCTATTATAAGGGTGTTCACATTGGGAACATCAACGCCGGTTTCTATAAGGGTCGTGCATACAAGAATATCTATTTCGTGTTCAAGAAGGCTCTGCCATATCTCAGAAAGATGTTCTTCGGTTATCTGTCCGTGAGCAACGCCTATCCTTGCGTCCGGAAGCTGTTCCTGAAGTTTTGCGGCGCACAGGTCTATGCTGTCTATCCTGTTGTGGATATAGTAGACCTGCCCTCCGCGGCGGAGTTCTTTATTTATAGCCTGAACTATAACGCCCATGTTGTGTTCTATCACATATGTCTGTACAGGGTGACGGTCAACGGGCGGTTCTTCAATAACGCTCATATCACGGATACCGCTCATTGCCATATTCAAAGTCCTTGGGATAGGCGTTGCGGAAAGAGTAAGCACATCTATGCCCGAAAACATCTCTTTGAACTTTTCCTTATGGGCAACGCCGAAACGCTGTTCTTCGTCAATTACAGCCAAGCCAAGATCCTTGAATTTAACGTCTTTCTGAACAAGACGGTGAGTGCCGATTATCATATCTATCTCACCGCGTTTAAGCTGTTTCAGGATATCTTCCTGCTCCTTTTTGGAACGGAACCGGGAGAGCAGCTCGATCTTCATGGGAAAATGTTCAAACCGTTTCAAAGCCGTCTGATAATGCTGCCATGCAAGGACAGTTGTAGGCGCAAGGACAGCACATTGTTTGCCGTCCTCCATGCATTTGAATGCAGCCCTGAAAGCCACTTCCGTCTTTCCGAAACCTACATCTCCGCAAAGAAGTCTGTCCATGGGAACAGGCTTCTGCATATCCTCTTTTATTTCCTGAGCCGAACGGAGCTGATCGTCCGTTTCGTTATACGGGAAACGGGCTTCAAAATCGTGCTGCCAGTCGTCATCTTCGGAAAAGGCAAAGCCGGGCGTCTGACTGCGCTTTGCGTAAAGTTTTATCAGTTCGTCCGCCATATCTTTTACGGCTTTTTTAACACGGGCACGGGTCCTTTGCCAATCGGTGGAAGAAAGTTTATTCAGCTTTACGGCGCCGTTGTCGCGCGGACCTATATATTTTGATACCATGTCAAGCTGATTTACCGGAACATACAGAACGTCCGTGCCTGCATATTTAATGGTTATATAATCCTTGGTGATTCCCTCCAGCTCCAGCTTGCGTATGCCGGCAAATTTTCCTATGCCGTGAAGAGCGTGCACAACAAGATCTCCCTCCGTAATGTCGGAAAGCGACTTTATTTCTTCGCCCTTTTTGGCTTTGCGGAGTTTTTTCTTGGATACCGAGGCTTTTGCCTGTGTTATCAGGGCGGTCTTTATGTCGGGATAATCGTAGCCCGCACTTGTGCAGCCGGACATAAGCAGGACATTTCCTGCGGAAAGTACGGAGTTTTCATTTGCGATCGTACACTTTATACCTTCGTCCCGAAGATCCTTTTCGATTATGGGAAGCGTTTTTTCGGAACCTGCCATTACAACGACGCTGTAGCCGCGTTCGCAGAAACTTTGCAGATCTTCGATAAGCTGACGGATCTCACCGCCCCACGGAGCGGTCTGGTTTGCGGAAACGGATATCAGTTTTTTGAATTTCAGGTCAGCGCCGCGTACAAAGGCGTCAAAATGGAACAGCGGAAAGTGCTGTGCTTTCGAGTACATTTCCGGAAAGGTTGTCATATAACCGTCCAGACTTTTGCAGAGTTCTCCCGATTCAAGCAGAAGTTTTATATCTTCATTGTGCTGTGATATGACCGCTCTTGCCTTGTCGGAAATGTTGTAATATTCGCTGAAGATGACCGGACTTTTTGGGGAAAGATAATCAAATATCGTTTCCGGCTTTTCATATGCGGCAGGAAGATACTTGTCGATATTGCCAAGCTCCAGTCCGGCGTTAAGACGGTCTATATCTCTGGCGAAAGCATTGCGGACCATTTCGGCACGTTTTCCTCTTACGGAGGAAGCAAGTTTTTGTATACGGGAGATAAGTTCTTCGGGGCTGTCAAAAAGCGTTTCCATTGCAGGCGGTATTTTTATGCTTTCAATGCTGTCCGTTCTGCGCTGGCTTTCCGGGTCAAAGTATGAAATGGTGTCTATCTCGTCGCCCCATAGCTCTATTCTTAAAGGAAGAGTTTCCTGTACCGGGAAGATGTCGATTATAGAACCGCGCACCGAAAACTGGGACGCGCCCTCGACCTTTTCGCAGCGTGAATATCCTGCGGAAATAAGGTCTTTTATAAGTTTTTTGGTATCTGTTTCCGAACCGGCGGAAAGGGAAACGGTCCGCGAAAGAAGCACTTCTTCGGGCAGGGTTACCTGCATTGCGGCTTCTGCCGAGGCGCAGATGATGATTTTTTCGCCGTCTGCAAGCCGCGAAAGCACTCCCAGACGGGAATGTTCATATTCGCGCGAAGAGGTTTCCACCGGCGTCAGGGAAATATCCTTTGCCGGGAATACAAACGACGCGTTCTCGCCTGCAAGGGCGTTTATATCGTCGGAAAGCCGCCTTGCGCCGGCTTCGTCATCGGTTATTATCAGCACAGGGGAATTTTTTTTCATTCCAAGGACGAACTGTGCCTTGTGTATGGCAGATATCCCCGACACGGCTGCAGGGGTCTGTCCGTCTGTCAGGGCGTTCATCATATCGCGGTAGGGGGTAAAATTTTCAATTGCGGAAATAAAAAGTTCTGACATAGTTATAAATACACCTTGTATATCTCAGGAATTATATTTGTTCATGGCTTCGTCCGTTCTGCCTTTCACCATAAGCTCAAGCGAGGCTACTGCCTTGTCGGTACCCTCGTCCATAAGTTTTTTTTCCTCGTCGGTAAAATGTGAAAGCACCCATGCTGCAAGGTCATAGTCTTTATTCGGCTTTTGTCCCACGCCGGTCTTTATACGGGGAAAGGTATCAAAGCCGGTAAGATAGATGATCGACTTCATGCCGTTATGACCGCCGTCAGAACCTTTGCGGCGTATCCTTATACGGGAGGGTTCAAGGCTGATATCGTCATAACATATTATTACCCTTTCCGGAGGAATTTTATAAAAATTCATGGCTTCTACAACTGCTTCGCCGCTGTTGTTCATAAAAGTGGTCGGTTTCATCAGTAGGCAGGAAACACCGTTTATCGAGGCGACTGCCGTTACCGATTTGAACCGCAGTTTTTTTAGCCGGACATTATATTTTTCAGCCAGTTTATCAAGGATCATAAATCCGGCGTTATGGCGGGTGTTGGTGTATTTTTCGCCGGGGTTCCCAAGACCGGCTATAATATATTCGGGAGAGCCGGCAGGTTCGTCCGTTTCCTTGCTTATCTGGTTGAATATATCGAAAATGCTCATTTTTATTCCTTTCCACATCACGAATATCTGCAAGTTTAGTACCGCAGACAGATATTTTATTGGTTATGTAACAACAAGGAGTTGATTATTATTTAGTGTTGAGAGTTGAGGGTTAAGAGTTGAGATAAATGATAATTTAGCGGAACAAAATAAACAAAACAATAGCTGGTCCAGCGCAGCCGCGCTGGTGGGGTCTAAGGGAAAAACAAATGCTTCGCATTTGTCTGCGCCCCTTGTCGCCCAGACGACCGCAGGTCGTTTTTCGCAGAAGGGCGAAATTCCCCTTTTTAAAGCGCTCTGCAAAGGGGTGAATTTCCAACAGCCTATAGCTGTTGGAAAGAGGGGA
>CANQZR010000125.1 GCA_947628405.1 uncultured Clostridia bacterium | reverse complement strand
AGAGCGTTCCCCTTGGCACTAACAATTACTATAGTTTAAGTCTTGCCAAACAGCCCAGTGAGCTGTTTGGCAACATATATGAATAAATTTTGCTTTGTCCAAAACAGTCCGCCGGACTGTTTTGGAGATTCTGAATTTTGCGCTTCGCGCAAAATTATCATTTATCTCAACTCTTAACTCTCAACTCTAAATATTTTTTGGCATACACCGTAAACGCGTAACAATAAAATCCGCCGTGCAGAACAGCTTTACAGGCTTTCGGGATACACTTAAAATGCCCGAAATACTCCCATAAACACTACAATAAATCTGCTCTGAAAAATATACACACTAAAACAGTGTACGTTTCCGGATAAGCCGACTGTTTTTAATACAGCAAAAAACGGCAGCAGTTTATTCCGCCGGGATCACAGCAGAAACACCGCAGCCGTTTTACTCTATGCAAAAAGATCACCCACCGGAGCATTTCGCTGCGGTGGGCGGATCTTATATATTTCAGTTCCTTCCGTTTGCTTCTTTCTTTTTGCTTTTAAGTTTGAATTTAAGCCGGAGATTGTCCGTTATCAAGGCGATAAATTCCGAATTTGTCGGCTTTCCCTTGCCTACGCTTATGGTATAGCCGAACATTCCGTTCAGTATATCCACATCTCCCCTGTCCCATGCCGTTTCGATAGCGTGGCGGATAGCTCTTTCTACCCTTGACGGCGTGGTGGAAAAGGTCTCCGCTACGGTAGGATAAAGGATCTTGGTTATGCTTTCAAGCATTTCGGGATCGTTTATTGAAAGTATTATCGCTTCACGAAGATAATGATAACCTTTTATATGCGCGGGAATACCTATCTGATGTATTATATCAGTAACTATCATTTCCAGTCTGGAATCTTCATCATCACCATAGCCGGAAGTCAGTTCGGCAAGATCATCAGTAGTTATATGGTTTATCGCCCGGACAAATGTAGTAGCCTCAAACGGCTTTAGCATAAGATAAGCATTCCGCATGGACATTATCTCTTTTTCGGCGTAAGTATTCTTGTAGGACGAGGTTATAATAAAGAACGGCTTTTTCTCCAGATCATTTGTCTTTTCCATAAGGTCAAGAGCGCCTCCTCCCGGCATGACTGCGCTGCACAGTACAAAATCAGGCATAAAACTTTTGATCTCGGAAAACAAAGCGGTCACTTCGGCAGGACACATCTGCACGATATAGCCGGCTGCCTCGGCTGCTCTTGCGCACTGTTTGCCAAATTCTGCGTTTTCCTCTCCTACAAGAAGTCTGCGTGTGGTGGTTTTGGTCATTGTCATTTTTGATATTCCTCCTTAAAAATATATCTTTATCCATATATTACCATAAAATTTCATGACATTTAATATTAAATTATCAAGAAAAATCCGATAAATTCGACATTCAATGCCGTAAATCGGCATACCGCCCGGAAAAATTCTGCGGCAATATAGGGAAAAGTCCTATTATATCAAAAAACGGAAAAATTTAGTTGACCGCCGCGGCTGCAAAGCGTACATATGCAATTTATAATTTGCAGAATTATACACACGGTTACCGTGTATGAGGGGTTTGCTTTATCCTGTCATAAACTGACAGGATAAAGCACATAATATTAAAAACGATCCAATACTGATTTTTTCCGATTAAAGACTCTTTTTTGACAGTATTAATGATAATACAAAAAACACAATTTGTCAATAAAAACCCGACCAAAAATTTTGTTTTGTCATTTTTGGCTGAAAAAATACACTGTATGATGTAAATTCTGCATATAAATTCAAACACGCGCCGTCAACGCCAAAAGGGTGTGTTTTATCCGGTCACATGGAGCTGTTTCAATGAAAATCGTTTAAATTTTCCGCGCAAAGCCCGATATTTCCGCGTTCTTCAAACACCCGAAAAAAGCATATATACGGCTTTTTCACGTTACGGCTTTGATAAATTGCTGTAAAAACAAGGTAATTCTTCGGTCAAATCCGTTGAAATTCACATATTTGAACCGTTCTTCTTGACGTATCGGCTGTTTTTTGATATAATTGTAATGTTATAGAGATGTCTGCGCCGTTCCTCAAACGGAAACTTTACGGCAGAACATATATTACATATCGGTTACAATTATTACAATTCGGATACGATATCGTTTTAACGGTTGACAAACAGCGTCTTTGCTGATATTATTACTTTAGGCGGAAAACGCCGTCAGATAAAACAAAGGAGGCAGGATATTATGGACGATCTTCACAGATGTTACGGCTGTATGGAACCTATCGACGATTCCGACGAAGTATGCCCTAACTGCGGATACCATATGCACGCGCCTCACCTCCCTTCATACCTCGGACCGGGCGTAATGCTCAACGAAAGATATGTGGTAGGAAAACTGAAATCATATAACGGAGAAAGCGCTTTGTATGTAGGTTTTGACACCATTACCGAAACAAAGGTACTTATAAAGGAATATATGCCCGATTCCCTGTGCAGCCGCGAAAAAGGCAGTACGGTCGTAAACGTTGACAGCGGAAATATCGCGCAGTACAAAACACTGCTCTCAGAATTTGTAGAGCTTAACAAAGTTCTTTCCAAAATGAGAACGCTCAACCATATCAATGCTGCAATAGATATGTTCGGCGACAACAATACCGCATATGCTGTATTCGGCTGGCTTGACGGCATGACCCTTGGCGAATACCTTAAAATGAACGCCGGAGAGCTTTCATGGGAGGAAGTCAAAAAGCTGTTCCCCCCTATATTCACCACCCTTTCCCTTGTTCACAATGCCGGTCTTATACACCGTGGCATCTCTCCGGAGAACATAATCATCAACGACAAGGGCGAAATGAAAATAACCGGATTCTGTATTGCAGACGCAAGAACGGCAAATACCGAGCTTGTACCCGAAATTTACAACGGATATGCCGCTCCGGAGCAGTATAATTCCACCAACTGGCAGGGCACATGGACGGACGTTTACGGCATTTCCGCGCTGCTTTACCGGATACTTACCGGAGTAGTACCTCTTGACGCGGTAAGCCGTATATCAAACGACGACCTTGCAGCTCCGGCGGAAATAAATCACAGCATACCGAGAAATGTTTCAAAGGTCATCATGAACGGCATGAGCCTTAACGGAGAACTGCGCATACAGACGATAACCGAACTGGTAACACAGCTATTTGAGCAGCCGGAATACGGCTCCACAAGACTGTCGTCGTCAAGCACACAGACTATCACCATACCCAAGCAGCGCAGCAGCGGAAACAAAAAGAAAAACGCTCCGCCGAGCAGGCACGGTCTGTTTATAACGATAATCGCCGTGATACTCTGCATAGGAATGTTCTTCCTTGTAATGATACTGATACTTTCGCTTGACGATACCAGCAGCGATTATATAACCGGTACAAGCATTGCCACCATATCGGAGACCGGCGCGGTGACCGAGGACCCTGATGAAGAACTTACCGGGCTTGAGACCGATACGACCACCGAACCCGCCATAGTGACGACTCTGCCGCCTCAGCAGAACACAATGGTCTATGTCATGAACGATCTTACCGGCAAGGTATATGATATAATAAGCAAATCCGACACCTACAGCAATCTTGTTTTTACGCCGGAATATGAATACAACGACGATTATCCTAAGGGACAGATATTCAGCCAGTCGATACCTCAGAACGACACATATGAGGACGGCGCCGAGATCACCGTAAAGGTAAGTCTCGGACCTAAATTCATTGAAATACCTGATTATCTCGCGCTCACCAAGAAAGATTATTTCGCTAAGCTCGACAGTCTCGGCATAAAGTATGAGGAGCAGGAAAAAGTCACTGAGGAGGTCCTTGAAGGCTATATTTACGGCACAAGCAAGGAACCCGGAGAAAAAATAGATGTTGAAGCCGGCGAAACTCTTACGGTATACGTTGCAAAAAATCCTCCGAGAGAGGAAACGTCTACAGAAACTGGATCACAGCTTCCCGACGGATCATCAGGCGGCGACGAGACCACATATGTGACCGAAGAACCGGACATAATAATAACCATATTTGACTGAACATAAAAGCGCAAAGCCGCCGGAGATCTCCGGCGGCTTTTGTTATTTATTGTTTTTCACAGCTGAGGATCAGATCGTTTCCGTCATAGTCAACTTTAAGCACAGAATAGGGTTCGGCAGCGTCGGCAATGATCTTTCTTGCTATCATTGTTTCCAACCTGCGCTGAATGAAACGCTTCAGCGGTCTTGCGCCGTATACCGGATCATATCCCTCCCTGACTATATAGTCTTTGGCTTCGTCGGTAACATAAACATCAAGCTGCTTGCTCTTTAAACGGTTCCTTAGATCGTTCAGCATAAGATCTATTATCGGGTAGATCTCCTTTTTGGTCAGCGGCTTGTAGAATACTATCTCGTCCAGACGGTTGAGAAATTCCGGACGGAAATGTCCTTTAAGCACCCTGTTGACCTGCTCTCTTGCTTCTTCCGATATAACTCCGTTTTCGTCTATTCCGTCAAGAATATAGTCCGAACCGAGGTTTGAAGTAAGGATTATTATCGTGTTCTTGAAATCTACCGTTCTGCCCTGAGAATCGGTGACCCGTCCGTCATCAAGTATCTGCAGAAGAATATTGAAAACATCAGGGTGAGCCTTTTCCACTTCATCAAAAAGGACTACTGCGTAAGGCTTGCGGCGTACAGCTTCGGTAAGCTGACCGCCCTC
>CANQZR010000124.1 GCA_947628405.1 uncultured Clostridia bacterium | reverse complement strand
CTGCCGGAGGAAGTCCTTAAAGAAGCGGCGGACGAAATGCTCGATTATAAGGGCACCGGTATGTCCGTTATGGAAATGTCCCACCGCTCAAAGGCTTACGACGAGATAATCAAGGAAGCGGAAAAGGATATCCGCGATCTTATGAATATCCCCGACAACTATAAGGTACTGTTCCTTCAGGGAGGAGCTTCACAGCAGTTTGCAGCAGTTCCTATGAACCTTATGAAGAATAAGAAAGCAGCATACATCATCACCGGTCAGTGGGCTAAAAAAGCGTATCAGGAGGCTCAGATATACGGTGAAGCCGTTGCGGTAGCTTCCTCCGCAGATAAGACTTTCTCCTATATCCCCGACTGCTCCGATCTGGATATCCCCGAGGACGCAGACTATGTTTACATCTGTGAGAACAACACCATTTACGGAACAAAGTTCTGGCAGCTTCCCAACACAAAGGGCAAGGATCTTGTTGCGGACGTTTCTTCCTGCTTCCTGTCAGAACCCGTTGACGTTACAAAGTACGGCGTTATCTACGGCGGCGTTCAGAAGAATGTAGGTCCCGCCGGCGTTGTTATCTCAATTATCCGTGAAGATCTTATCAGAGATGATGTTCTTCCCGGCACTCCAACCATGCTGAAATGGAAAACTCAGGCTGATAACGACAGCCTTTACAACACACCTCCATGCTATGGTATCTATATCTGCGGCAAGGTGTTCAAGTGGATAAAGAAAATGGGCGGACTTGAAGCTATGAAAGCTCACAACGAAAAGAAAGCCAAGATCCTTTATGATTATCTTGACGAAAGCAAGCTGTTCAAGGGCACAGTCGAGAAGAAAGACCGCTCCCTTATGAACGTTCCGTTCATCACAGGCAATGAAGAACTTGACGCTAAGTTCGTCAAGGAAGCAAAAGCTGCCGGCTTTGAGAACCTCAAGGGTCACAGAACAGTGGGCGGCATGAGAGCTTCCATCTACAACGCTATGCCTATCGAGGGCGTTGAAAAGCTTGTTGAATTTATGAAGAAGTTCGAGAAAGAAAACGGCTGAGTTCATTCCGCCGAGAAAATTTTTCAATGAAAAATGATCGAACGGAGGAAAACCCCATGGCAAAGAAGCCGGAAAGATTCAAGATAATATATTCTCAGGGGTTCGGACCCCAATATAAAATAGCTGTTGACACTGCAACAGGCGTGAATTATATTATTTATACCGAGGGATATGCCGGCGCGCTTAACGTTCTTCTTGACAAGGACGGCAAGCCGGTAGTCACTCCGGAGCTTATCGACGATACCATAGGTTTTTCGGTCGAAAAATAAAAATTATTCTGAAAGCAGGTAATAGAAATGTTCAATATCCAGACACTCAACAAGATCGCAAAATGCGGCACCGACATTTTTGACAAGGCTAAATATACCGTTGCCGATGATGCTGCAAACCCCGACGCGATAATGGTCCGCAGTGCTAAAATGCACGATATGGAATTTGCTCCTAATCTTCTTGCCATTGCAAGAGCCGGAGCAGGCGTAAACAATATCCCCGTTGACAAGTGCGCGGAACAGGGCATAGTTGTTTTCAACACCCCCGGCGCAAATGCAAACGGCGTTAAGGAACTTGCTCTTGCAGGCATGATCCTTGCTTCAAGAGATGTTATCGGCGGCGCAAACTGGGTACAGGCAAACAAAGCCGATCCCGACATTGCAAAAAGTGTTGAGAAGAACAAGTCCCAGTTCGCAGGTACCGAGATCAAGGGCAAGACCCTTGGTATCATCGGTCTGGGCGCTATCGGAGGTCCTCTCGGAAACGCTGCTGTAAACCTCGGCATGAGAGTTCTGGGCTGTGATCCGTATATTTCCATTGACGCGGCATGGCATCTTTCCGAAAACATTGAGAGAGTAAGAACAAGAGAGGAAATTTTCAAAAATTCCGATTATATCACACTTCATACTCCTCTTGTTGTCAATGACGATCCCAGCGTAAACACAAAGCATATGATAAATGCCGATACTATCGCCATGATGAAAGACGGCGTTATCATCATGAACTTTGCCCGTGATACACTTGTTGATGACGACGCTATGGAAGCGGCTCTCAAGTCCGGCAAGGTACGCCGCTATATCACCGACTTCCCCAATGACAAGACAGCCAATATGGAGGGCGTTATAGCTATACCTCACCTTGGAGCTTCTACTGAAGAATCCGAGGACAACTGCGCAGTAATGGCAGCTCACGAACTGGTAGATTATATCGAAAAAGGAAATATCAGAAATTCCGTAAACTTCCCCAATGCTGAAATGGACGCTGCCGGCACAAAGGTATGCGTTATGCACAAGAATATTCCCGATGTTATCTCAAAGCTCACCTCCGTTATGGGAGATCTGCACATGAACATTGAGAACATGGTAAGCAAGTCAAAGAAGGATTACGCTTATACAATGCTTGATGTTATGGGCGACGTTAACGATGATATTGTCAAGAAGCTTGCAGCTGTTGACAGTGTTATAAAGATCAGAGTCATCAAATAATGATTTACTGAAAGGAGTAAAGAACCATGAACGAAACCTATTTTGAGCAAAGCGATGTTGAACAGAACAAAACTATAGTATTGCTTACCTGCATACTTATAATTTTTGTTCCTTTTCTGTTCTTCCTTCCTCTGGTAGCGTGCCCTAATTCCGCTTATGGAAGATATTATGCCAATCAGTGTCTGCTGCTGTTTTTCGGCTATATCATTTCCATAATCACGGCGTTTATCCTCATAGGCGGACTTATCGGCATAGTTGTTTTTGTATTCGCTATCCTGAACGCTATCAACGCAAGCAAAGGTTTAAGAAAAGGTATACCTCTTCTCGGAAACATAGAGATAATCAAGTGATCTCATGGCATATCCTTTGACCGGATGATAAAGGATCGTCGGTGCAGTTGATTGCCCAAACAAAAATCAAAGTAAAAAAAGACCTCTTATGGCAGAATATAAGCTATAGGGGGTCTTTTTTTGTTTCGATTTTTAGAATTTTACCAATAATTGTAAATTTAGTGTTGAAAGTTGAGATAAATGTAACAGCATATTCCGATTACTGTGACACAGCTAAGGATTTTATCAATGACCGTAAATCAAAAATTTTTCATTAAACTGATTCAAAAAACGAATTTTTAAGACAGTTGTCAGCTAATGTCTGCCATTTTGCATACATTATCGTACTTTTTCCACAAATTGCTTGGCTATTTTTATGGTTTTTCTGCGTTTTTGTTATTGACAATATCTTTTTATTGCTGTATAATATATTTATATGTCATTAGCTTTATTTTCGCATATTATCCCCATTTGCAAAAGATACGGCGCAAATGTGTTAAATACCGGAAATTGTTTTTGCAACATATAAATTGTATGATATAGTTTTTATGTATATTGTCTATTCGGATAAAAAAATTCTCGCGATTTATACATATTTTATTAACTTTTTTGAACTTTAGCAGCTGCATAATACTTGATTAATTCCATTAAGTTGGCGCTTTGTTTTCGGGAATGTATAAAGCATTGGCATTGAAAATCGGTAAAATAAAAAACATCATGGTACTAAATTAAAAAGGAGGTGGGACCGGTGGCGGATA
This sequence comes from uncultured Clostridia bacterium, assembly GCA_947628405.1. Lineage (GTDB taxonomy): Bacteria > Bacillota > Clostridia > Oscillospirales > Ruminococcaceae > RGIG8773. The sequence continues at coordinate 1,115 of CANQZR010000124.1, read as the reverse complement.
TAGAAACCTTGGAGATCAGTGGACAGGCAGTGCAGACCGAAACTGCACCTCAAGTCGAAACGGTTGAATTTCAGCCAAAGCCGGTTTATGACTTCTTTAAAAGGGTGTTTGATATTGTTTCATCGTTGATAGTTAGCATAATTTTGCTGATACCGATAGGAATAATTTCTCTTTTAATAGTGTCAAAAGACAAAGGCAACCCTTTCTATTCGCATAAGCGCGTAGGCAAAAACGGAACAGAATTAAAGGTTTGCAAATTCAGGAGCATGAGAAGCGGCGCAGATGATCTTGAAAAGATGCTTACGCCTGAACAGGTGGAAGAATACAAACGAGAATACAAGATAAAGGACGATCCGAGGCTTATCGGCTATGAAAAGCCGGGAGACGGAGATAAATGTTTCGGAGCAAGATTAAGAAGAATGAGCCTTGACGAACTCCCACAGATACCAATAAATATTCTTTTAAAAGGCGATATGTCGGTGGTCGGTCCCCGTCCGATCATTCAGTCAGAGCTTGAAGAAAACTATACACCTGAGGAACAAAAGCTGCTGCTTTCGGTAAAGCCGGGACTTACAGGTTACTGGCAGGCATATGCAAGAAATGACGCTCTTTACAAGGACGGCGAACGGCAAAAAATGGAACTGTATTATGTACATAACCGGTCGTTTTTAATGGATATAAAGATTATCTTCAAAACTATCTCAAGCGTTTTGTTTGAGAAAGGGGCAAACTAAAATGCACATGATCCTATTATCCGGCGGCAGCGGAAAGCGTTTATGGCCGCTGTCAAATGATATACGAAGCAAGCAGTTCATCAAGCTGTTCAAAGGTGCTGATGATACATACGAATCAATGGTGCAAAGAGTTTACAGGCAGATAATGACCGTTGATCCCGAAACTTCGGTAACAATTGCAACAAGCAGAGCGCAGGTAAGCGCAATAAAAAATCAGCTTGGCGAAAAGGTTTCAGTTTGCGTTGAACCTTGCAGGAGAGATACTTTTCCGGCAATAGTTCTTGCAGCGGTGTATCTTCATGATGTCCTGAATGTTCCGGAGGAAGAAAGCGTTGCTGTTTGTCCCGTTGACCCGTTTGTTGAAAATACATATTATGAAGC
>CANQZR010000123.1 GCA_947628405.1 uncultured Clostridia bacterium | reverse complement strand
GGCGGTCAGGTTTGGCATTAAATCTTTAATATTTCAATTTTTAATACTAAATGATGATTTATAGAGAAGCCCCCATGGGCAATGTCACCCCAAAAGTAAGTTTAAATTAAACCGTTTAAATATGTAGCCCCCTCAAGGGGGCGGTGAGATTTGGAACTAAAATTTTCATATCTCAACTCTCAACTCTTAACTCTCAACACTTAATGATATGAGGTGAATTTTATGAAAGATGGTTTTATTAAAACAGCTGCGGCGACCCCGGATATAAAAGTCGCAGACTGCGAATATAACGCCGTACAGATAATTTCGCTTATAAAACAGGCCGCCGGAAACGACGCTTCAATAGTTGTCTTTCCCGAACTCTGCATAACGGGCTATACCTGCGGCGACCTGTTTTTGCAGAAAACTCTCCTTGACGGAGCAAAAAACGCTCTGAAAAAAATTATCCGCGAAACTGCGGAACTTGATATAGTTTCGATCGTGGGCTTGCCCCTTGATATGGGCGGTAAACTCTATAACTGCGCTGCCGTTCTGAAAGGCGGAGATATTCTCGGTATCGTTCCGAAAAAAAATATACCCAACTATTCGGAATTTTACGAAATGCGCCACTTTACCCCGTGGCAGGGCGGCTCTGATCTTTTTGAATTTTCCGTGATTTCAAATGAAAACGCCCCGTATATACCTTTCGGGGAACTGCTCTTTAACTGCCGGAATATTCCTGAACTCCGCATAGGCGTGGAGATCTGCGAAGATCTCTGGACTCCCGAACCGCCCTCCGGCAAACTTGCCGCCATGGGCGCAGTAATAATTTGCAACCTTTCCGCATCGGACGAAATGATCGGCAAAGGCGATTACCGCCGTCAGCTCGTTTCTTCACAGTCAGCAAGGCTTGTATGCGGATATATCTACGCAGACGCAGGTATGGGCGAATCTACACAGGATCTTATCTTCAGCGGACATGATCTGATCGCCGAAAACGGCACGATAATTTCCGAAAGCAAAAAATTCACAACAGGACTGACTTTCGGAGAAATAGATCTGCAGCGTCTTTCTATGGAGCGCCGCAGAATGAATACTTTCCCGTCGGAAAATAACGATAAATTCATGAAAATTGATTTTACGATCAAACTGAAAGAGCTTTCCCTTGAACGTTTCTATCCGCCTATGCCGTTTGTTCCCTCGGACAAGTCCGACCTTGAAAACCGCTGCGGTGAGATCCTCACCATGCAGGCGACCGGACTTGCCGCACGTCTGCGGCATATCGGCTGCAAAACTGCGGTCATAGGACTTTCGGGCGGTCTGGACAGCACTCTTGCGCTTATTGTTACCGTCCGCGCTTTCGATATGCTTGAACTTGACAGAAAAGGCATTATTGCCGTTACAATGCCATGCTTCGGAACTACTTCACGCACAAAAAGCAACGCACATTTCCTTGCGGAGGCTTACGGCACTGTTCTTAAAGAGATAAATATCACCGATTCCGTAAAAAGTCATTTCAAGGATATCGGACAGGACGAGAACACCCTTGACGTTACTTTTGAAAACGGTCAGGCTCGCGAACGGACGCAGGTACTTATGGATATTGCAAATCAGAAAGGCGGCATTGTTGTGGGAACGGGCGACCTTTCGGAGCTTGCTCTCGGCTGGGCGACCTACAACGGCGACCATATGTCCATGTACGGTGTGAACGCTTCGATCCCCAAGACCCTTGTACGTCATCTGGTGAATTTTGAAAGCATAAGCACGCCCGATAAAAAACTTGCAAAGGTCTTGCAGGATATACTTGCAACTCCCGTTTCGCCGGAGCTTCTTCCCCCTGCGGACGGTGAAATTTCACAAAAGACTGAAGATATAGTAGGTCCTTATGAGCTGCATGACTTTTTCCTTTATTATATGGTGAGGTGCGGATTTCCGCCGTCAAAAATTTTAAGGATCGCGGAAAAGTCCTTTGCAGGTCAGTACGACGGAGCGGTCATAAAGAAGTGGCTCACGGTATTTGTAAAAAGATTTTTCTCACAGCAGTTCAAGCGTTCCTGCCTGCCGGACGGTCCGAAAGTGGGAAGCGTTACCCTTTCTCCGAGAGGAGACTGGAGAATGCCCTCTGACGCCTGCGTTCGTCTCTGGCTGGAAGCTCTGGAAAATTAATGCGGTGCTTACCTCCGTGGAGGAGATATTATGGCTTTTGATTTTAAGAAAGAATATAAAGAATATTATATGCCCAAAAACAAACCTGAAATTGTGAACATTCCTCCTATGAATTATATTGCAGTAAGGGGAAAAGGCGACCCGAACGAAGCCGGCGGCGCATATCAGCAGGCGATCGGCGTGCTTTATGCCGTTGCATACACTTTGAAAATGAGTTATAAAACGGATCATAGGATAGAGGGCTTCTTTGAATATGTAGTGCCGCCTTTAGAGGGCTTCTGGCGGCAGGATAATGCTGACGGCTTTGATTATAAGGACAAGTCTGCATTTAATTGGATCTCTGTGATCCGCTTGCCTGATTTTGTAACAAAAAAAGATTTTGAATGGGCAGTCGGAACGGCGTCAAAAAAGAAAAAGTTAGATTGTTCATCAGCAGAATTTATGACCGTTGATGAGGGGCTGTGCGTTCAGATAATGCATTTTGGTCCTTTTGACGACGAGCCTGCTTCAGTTGCAATAATGGACAAATATTTAGCTGAAAACGGGTATGTTAATGATATGACGGCAGCAAGACTTCACCACGAAATTTATATGTCGGACGCAAGAAAAGTTTCTCCCGAAAAATGGGAAACGGTCATCAGACACCCGATAAAAAAGATATGATATTGCACATACAGAAAACTGAAATTTTAATGGTTATCTGAATGAAAACATTTTACATAATATCATAAAACGCAGAAAGGAATGTAAAAAATGTCTTTAAAAGTAGGAATGGTATCGCTGGGGTGCAGTAAAAATCAGGTCGATGCCGAAAGAATGTTATATAAGATCGAAAAGGCGGGCTACAAACTTATTGCCGACGCTGCCCTTGCTGATGTCGTTATCGTGAATACCTGCGGATTTATCGAATCGGCAAAGCAGGAAGCCATTGACACCATATTTGAATTTGTCGCCCTTAAAAATGAAGGACGTATAAAGAAGATCATTATCACCGGCTGTCTTGCGGAACGTTACCGCGAGGAGGTCGCTTCGCTTATCCCCGAATCGGACGCAGTCATAGGCATAGGCTGCAACGAGGATATAGTTTCGGTAATTGAAAGAGTTATGAAAGGCGAAAACGTTCAGGAATTTGACGATAAAACAAAACTTGCGCTGGCAGGAGAAAGGGTTCAGACAACGCTTTCTTTCTTTGCATATCTTAAAATCGCGGAAGGCTGTGACAACTGCTGTTCCTACTGCGCGATACCGTCCATACGCGGAAAATTCAGAAGCGTTCCCATGGCTGAACTTATTGACGAAGCGGAAAAGATGGTACATAACGGCGTCCGCGAGCTTATAATAATTGCTCAGGATACAACACGCTACGGCGAAGATCTTTACGGAAAGCTAATGCTTCCGGAGCTTCTTACAAAGCTGTGTGAAATAGACGGTCTGAAATGGATACGCCTGCTTTACTGTTATCCCGACCGTGTTACAGATGAACTTCTTGATGTAATGGCACGGGAAGAAAAAATAGTAAAATATATGGATCTGCCGATACAGCACTGTGACGGCGAAATATTAAAGAAAATGCACCGCCGCGGCAATGAAGATTCCCTCCGGGCGCTGATAGCAAAAATACGTGAAAAAGTTCCGGGCATAACCCTGCGCACCACGCTGATAACAGGCTTCCCCGGTGAGACGGAGGAGCAGTTCGGACGGCTTGCGGAATTTGTAAAGGATATAGAATTTGACCGTCTCGGCTGTTTTGCATTTTCCGCCGAAGAAGGCACGCCGGCGGAAAAATTGCCGGATCAGCTTGATGAGGAAACAAAGCAGCACCGCGCCGATATAATCATGGAGCAGCAAATGATCATCAACACTAAGAAAAACAACGAGCTGATAGGCAAGACCATTGAGGTCGTGACCGAAGGTTTTGACAGATACGGCGAATGTTATTTCGGACGAAGCGCAGCAGACGCCCCTGAAATAGACGGCAAAATATTTTTTTCATCTTCCGGAAAGAGGCAGGTACCGGGCAAATTTGTCAATGTAAAGATAACCGATATGGTAGATTACGATCTGATTGGAGAGATAGATGAATGAATCTTCCTAATAAACTGACGCTTTTAAGAGTTATTCTGATACCGTTCTTTGTTTTTTTCATGCTGACGGATATAGTTCCTTTCAGTCCGGTGATCGCGCTGGTGATATTCGTAGCCGCTTCCGTTACGGACGCGCTTGACGGACACATTGCGCGCAGCAGGGGACTTGTAACGACTTTCGGGAAATTTCTTGATCCGCTTGCGGATAAAGCTCTTGTGGTATCGGCGCTGATATGTCTTGTAGAAAAAGATGTTGTCGGAGCGGTTCCGGTGATAATAATAGTGTTTCGTGAATTTATGGTTTCGGGGCTTCGTCTTGTTACGGCAAATGACGGCATTGTAGTTGCCGCGGGTATATGGGGAAAGCTGAAAACTGCTTTTACCATGGTGGCGGAAGTAGCAATAATGCTTGGGCTTTGTTTTGGTTTTCAGGGTCAGGCTGCGGAAATTGCACAGATAGTTTATGATGTTCTTATCTGGATAGCAACGATACTGACGATAATTTCGGGCTGTGTTTATCTGAAAGGTTACTGGAAATATATTGATTCGTCGAAGTAACGGGCAATGTAAGTTTAAATGATAATTTGTGGGGAAGCCCCCACGGGCTTTGTCACCCCCAAAGTAAGTTTAAATTAAACCGTTTAAATATG
>CANQZR010000122.1 GCA_947628405.1 uncultured Clostridia bacterium | reverse complement strand
TCCCCTCTTTCCAACAGCTATAGGCTGTTGGAAATTCACCCCTTTGCAGAGCGCTTTCAAAAGGGGAATTTCGCGCTTCTGCGAAAAACGAACTGCGTTCGTCTGCGCGACAAGGGGTGCAGACAAATGCGAAGCATTTGTTTTTCCCTTAGACCCTGCGAGCTGGGCTCAGCTCGACCAGCTATTGTTTATCATGTTTGGTGCGTTAAATTATAAATATCTCAACTCTTAACTCTCAACACTCCACACTAAATGATAATTTTGCGCTCCGCGCAAAATTATCATTTATAACTTTTTCTAAATTTTATGTTGCTTGTACGGAAATTATGTGCTATAATATAAAATGTATGGATCATTATTGAATATTTGGAGGTCTTTTATATGAATTATTCTTTCTCAAATAAGGTCACGGGACTTCAGGCTTCTGCTATCCGTGAAATACTTAAATTTACCGCGTTTCCAGACGTTATTTCTTTCGCTGCCGGAAACCCTGCTCCCGAGGCGTTCCCTGTAAAAGCCGTCAGCGAAATAACCGCAAAGATACTCAGCGAAAACCCTATCGCAGCTTTGCAGTACAGCATTACTGAGGGTTATACCCCTCTTCGCGATACGGTCAAAAAGCGCCTTGCTTCTCAACATTCCTATGACCCGGATATCGACGAGGTGATAATCACTTCCGGCGGTCAGCAGGGAAATGAACTTTCCTGCAAGGTGTTCCTGAACGAGGGCGATACGCTTATATGCGAATCACCGTCATTTATCGGAAGCATAAATTCTTTCAAATCATACAATGTCAACCTTGTGGGCGTTGAAATGGACGGCGAAGGCATCGACCCGGAAAAGCTGGAAGCCGCTCTTAAAGCCAACCCAAATACAAAGATCATCTATCTGATACCGAATTTCCAGAATCCTACAGGCAAGTGTATGTCATATGAAAGAAGAAAGACCGTTTACAAGCTCGCACAAAAATATGATGTTGTCATTCTGGAAGATAATCCCTACGGCGAGATACGTTTTGAGGGCGAACATATTCCTTCCATAAAATCTTTGGACACCGACGGCAGAGTTATCTACTGCGGAAGTTTTTCCAAGGTACTCGCTCCGGGAATAAGAGTAGGCTTTGTTTCTGCTCCAAAGGCTGTTGTCCAGAAGATAGTAGTCTGCAAACAGGTCGCTGACGTCCATACCAATATACTTGCCCAGATGATCGCAGATGAATTTATGAATAATTACGATTTTGAAGCTCATCTGGAAAAAATAAGGGAAATTTACCGCAAAAAATGCGGTCTTATGCTTTCGGAGATAGATAAGAATTTCTCAAAGAAGATAACCGTTACCCGTCCGCAGGGAGGTCTGTTCATATGGGCGACGCTGCCGGACGGCTGCGATATGACCGGATTCTGCAAAAAAGCCGTTGAAGCAAAGGTAGCGGTTGTACCGGGCAATGCCTTTACGGTGCATGAAACAGACCCGATAAACAGTTTCAGACTGAATTTCTCTACTCCTACAGATGAACAGCTTGTCAAAGGCTGCGAAATTCTCGGAAAAATGTCCAGAGAAATGTTTGACTGATATAAAGAAAGGAAATGATACCCATGTCGGAACAGGAAAGAAAGAAGATAATTTTAAGCAGCATACAGCCTACCGGAACATTTACGCTGGGAAACTATATCGGCGCAGTCTCACGCTGGGGAAAACTTCAGGACGAATTTGACTGTATATATTCCGTCGCTGATATGCACGCAATAACCGTCCGTCAGGACCCTGCCCAGCTCCGCAAAAGGACTATAGAATCCTATGCCCTGCTTATCGCCTGTGGGATCGACCCGAAAAGGTCTATAGTGTTTATCCAGAGCCATGCCGGAACTCACGCGGAACTTAACTGGATACTTGCCTGCTCAACACAGTTCGGCGAACTTTCAAGAATGACACAGTTCAAGGATAAATCCGCAAAGCACCCTGACGATATAAACGCCGGTCTTTTCACATATCCCGTGCTTATGGCGGCTGATATCCTTGCTTATAATGCGGATCTTGTGCCGATAGGGGAGGATCAGCGCCAGCACCTTGAACTTGCACGGAATATCGCACAGCGTTTCAACGGCAAATACGGCGATTTCTTTACTATCCCCGAGGCATATATCCCGGAGGTGGGCGCAAAGATCACCTCCTTGCAGGACCCTACAAAGAAAATGTCCAAATCGGACGAAAACCCCAATGCCTGCATATTTATCCTTGACGAGCCGGACGTTATCATCAGAAAGTTCAAAAGAGCCGTCACCGACAGCGATTCAATAGTAAGATATTCCGAGGATAAACCGGGAATAAGCAACCTTATGTCTATCTATTCTGCGGTGACCGGAAAGAATATCCCCGATATCGAAAGGGAATTTGACGGCAAAGGCTACGGAGATTTCAAACTTGCCGTAGGAGAAGCAGTCGCCGATAACCTCAAGCCTGTCCGCGAGGAATTTGCCCGTCTTATGGCTGACAAGGCGTATCTGAAAGAATGCTATATGAACGGCGCAAAGGCAGCTCTTTCCATAAGCGGAAAAGTTGCCGCAAAGGCTTATCATAAGGTCGGCTTTGTTGACGCAAGATAATTTAAAAAGGAACTTCCGCGGGAATTTTCTTTTGCGGAGTTCCTTTGCTTTTGCAGAAATAAAACGGTTGACATTTTGTGACTTTTGTGTTATAATTTTATCGTAAACTTCCGGCGGACGCTGTATCAAGGCGGCGTATGCGCATATCACCGCAAAAGCCGGAATTGTGTTGCGATTGTGATTGATTTTGTAATTTTCTGAGGATAGTTGACTTTTTATACAAAAAAATCCTGCGAAATATAAGTCATTTGTTGTTTTTGCTGTATAAATCGGCTCAAAATATCGGATTTTGATTTTTATTTGTTCTTTTTTGTTAGGCAAAAAGTCTAAATTTTTGAAGCAAAAATTATGCAAAAAGTCTATTTTTAACTTGGAATTTAAAAAAACCATTGACATAACTGCAAAATAGTTGTATATTTAATTAACAAGGTGACGAAAACGTTTGAGAGGTAATTTGCGCCTTTTTGCGCGTCATGCGGAGTAATACATATGCGGAGGGTACGTCATGGTTTCAATTAAAGACATAGCCTCTGCCTGCGGAGTTTCGATCGCAACGGTAAGCAAAGCGCTGAACGATCACCGCGACGTGAGCGGTTCTACCAAAGCCCTGATAAGAGAGACTGCCAAAAAAATGGGCTATCTCCCCAATTCTCAGGCAAGGGCGCTGAAGACCAACCGCACATATAATCTTGGCGTTCTGTTTGTGGAACGCGCCTCCAGCGGACTTACACACAGCCATTTTGCCGCCGTTCTGAACGGCTTCAAGAACGAGGCTGAGGCGAACGGTTATGATATAACGTTCATAAATCAGAACATAAGCGGAAATACTATGACCTATTACGAACATTGCATTTTCCGCGGCGTGGACGGCGTTGTGGTAGCCTGCGTTGACGACTTTGAGGACGAGGGAGTTGCTGAACTGCTGAACAGTTCCGTTCCTGCGGTCACGATAGATTATGTCAGCAAGGGACGTCCTGCGGTGGTTTCCGATAATGCACAGGGCATGAAGTCGCTGACGGAATACATTTGCAGAATGGGTCACAGAAAGATCGCATATATTTACGGCGATACTTCAAAGGTAACTTCCATAAGGTTGGAAAGCTTCCGGAACACCTTGAAGAGCCTGAATATAGATATAAATGAAAAATATATCGTTCAGGGAAAGTACCACGATCCCGAAACGACCGAAATGCTTACGAGAAGGCTTGCGGAGCTTGACGATCCGCCGACCTGCATAATCATGCCGGACGATTTTGCCGCTCTCGGAGGAATGACGGCGCTTGAAAAGCTGGGAATAAGCGTTCCGGATGATATTTCGATAGCAGGGTATGACGGCATAACGCTTTCGCATTTTCTGCACCCAAGATTGACGACCTATCAGCAGGATACCGGAAAGATCGGCGCTGAAGCCGCAGTACAGCTTATTTCCATGATTAAAAAGGAGATTCCCGCAGATCCGCCTGTGGTGACGGTAAGCGGTTGTCTTATAAAAGGTTCATCGGTAAAAAACCTTGCCGGTGAGTAAACCAAAGTATTATATTATTCCTAATAATATAATGTAATTTTAAGGAGGAAAACCAAATGAAGAATTTTAAGAAGAAGATCGCTCTTCTCGCAGCTCTTGCATGTGCTGGAACCATGCTTGCCGGCTGTAACAGTGATGACACCACATCCGATCAGGATGGCGCAGACGCCACAACAACTGCTGCTGACAACGGCGGTGCTGCTGAAGAAGAAACCACTACAATGAACGAAGAAGAGCAGGCTGCTGCTAACGAAGCTGCTGCTGTAGAGCTCGCTGATGACGGCGATAAGCTCACTATCCTTTGCTGGACAGGCGCTGACCTCGACAACATGATCCCTCTCTTCTGCGAAGAAAAGGGCTACACAACAGATCAGGTTACATGGGTACAGGTTGGTACTTCCGGTACAGAAGCAAGAGAACAGTATCAGCAGTATCTCGCAGGCGATGAGGACGCTGATATCCTTATCCTCGAAGCTGACTGGATCCTCGGCTATCTGAACGATCAGTACACAGTTCCCCTTTCTTCTCTCGGAATCGACGCTTCCGCTTACAGCGAAGCTTATCCTTACACCGTTGCTATCGGTACAGATGAGAACGGTATCCTGAGAGGTGCTTCATGGCAGGCTGCAGCCGGCGGTTATGTTTACAGAACAGACCTTGCTGAGCAGTATCTGGGCGTAAAGACTCCTGATGAGATGCAGGCTAAGATCGGCGACTGGGATAAGTTCCAGGAAGCTGCTAAGACTGTTTCCGAGGCTTCCGGCGGAAAGACCGCTATGA
>CANQZR010000121.1 GCA_947628405.1 uncultured Clostridia bacterium | reverse complement strand
AAAAGGGGAATTTCGCCCTCTGCGGAGGGCGACAAGGGGCTTTGCCCCTTGACCCCACCAGCGCGGCTGCGCTGGACCAGCTATTGTTTTTTTATTTTGTTCCGCTAAATTATCATTTAGTATTAAAAATTGAAATATTAAAGACTTAACGCAAAACCTGACCGCCCCCAAAAATGTGTTTTTGCTTGCAATTTTTTTCTCCGTGTGATATAATTTTATAAAAGTATTTTCAGATCATTTTGAAAGGAACGTTATTATGCTGAAACAAAAACTTTTCTGCGACGGCTGGGAATTTTCCAAAAATCCTATAGGTACGGAATATTCCGAAAATTTAAAATGGATCCATGTTGATATCCCCCATGACTGGCTGATAGGTCAGACAAAAAACCTTTACGAGACTTCCACAGGCTGGTACAGGAAAGTTTTTTCATACGAAAAAAAGGAACATATCCGCGCCGCTCTCCGCTTTGATGGCGTGTATATGGACAGCAAAGTCTATGTGAACGGAACACTTGTTGGAGAATGGAAATACGGATATTCCACCTTTGAATTTGATATTACCGAACTTCTGAACAGCGGCGAAAACCTTGTGACCGTTCAGGTAAATTACCGCAGCCCTAATTCAAGGTGGTATTCCGGCGCAGGAATATACAGAAAGGTACTTTTCAGGGAATATAACGAATGTCATATCGTCAGTGACGGCATATATATATGCTCGGATATTGACGGAAGCGTTACGATATCGGCTGAAGCGGAATGTCCCGAAAGCGTTCCGGTAAGCGAACTGTCCGTTCGCAGAACGATAATGGACGGCGAAAATATCATTGCGGAAAGGACTTCTCCCTGCGCCGCTTATGACAGGAGCTGTATGCCGGAGACCGTACTGCGCGGCGGCTGCAAATATTCCGTAAATACCGATACTTTTAAGATAGACCGACCGATCCTCTGGAGCATTGAGGAGCCTTATCTTTATACCTGCGTCTGTGAACTTATCCGCGGAGAAGAAGTGATCGACCGTGAAGAAGTGCGGTTCGGCATAAAAAAGGCGGAATTTATGCCCGATAAAGGATTTTTCCTGAACGGAAAACACGTCAAGCTGCACGGCTGCTGTGAGCATCACGATCTGGGCGCTCTCGGCGCGGCTGTAAACCGCCGCGCCATTGAACGTAAACTTGAAAAACTGCGTTCTATCGGCATAAACGCCATACGCACAAGTCATAATATGCCTGCCGCAGAACTTATGGAACTTGCGGACGAAATGGGTATCCTTGTTCTTTCGGAAGGATTTGATATGTGGGAAAAGCACAAGACGGAATATGACTATGCAGGATATTTCCCCGAATGGATAAAAAAAGATGTTGCTTCATGGGTACGCCGTGACAGGAACCATGCTTCCCTTATCGGCTGGAGCATAGGCAACGAGATCTATGACGCTCACGAAAGCGAACGGGGACAGGAAGTAACGTCGCTTCTGGTGGGACTTGTCCGCAGGCATGATCCGTGCGGAAACGGTCATGTCACTATGGGTTCAAACTATATGCAGTGGGAAAATGCCCAGAAATGCACCGATATTATGAAGCTGGCAGGATATAATTACGCCGAGCGTCTTTACGAGGAGCATCACAAGGCGCACCCGGACTGGACTATCTACGGCTCGGAAACGGCTTCGACCATACAAAGCCGCGGCATATATCATTTTCCGCTGTCGCAGACCGTTCTTGCCGATGATGACGAACAGTGCTCCGCTCTCGGAAACTGCGCCACAGGCTGGGGCGCACAGAACACCGAAGCCTGCATTATTCCGGACAGAGACGCGGAATACTGCGCAGGACAGTTCATCTGGACAGGATTTGATTACATAGGCGAGCCAACGCCGTATTCCACTAAGAACAGCTATTTCGGACAGTTCGATACTGCCGGATTCCCAAAGGACAGCGCCTATATCTACCGCGCCGAATGGACGGACTGCAAAGAGTCTCCCTTTGTTCATATTTTCCCGTACTGGGATTTTATTGAAGATCAGGATATTGACGTCAGGGTGACTTCCAATGCGCCCGAAGTTGAGCTTTTCTTTAACGGCGAAAAAATTGCCGGAAAGAAAATAGATCATCTTCACGGAAAGGAACTTACTCTTGACGCCATAGTAAAATATAAAAAGGGCGAGCTGCTTGCCGTTGCATATGATGAAAACGGCAATGAGATCGCACGGGATATACAGCGTTCTTTCGGAAATACTGCTTCTCTGTGCCTTGAACCGGATAAAACAACGCTTTCAGCCGACGGCACTGATCTGATATTCCTTGAGATATCCGCGCAGGACAAGGACGGTATATTCGTTGCAAACGCCAATGACCGTGTTAACGTTGAGGTATCCGGCGCAGGACGTCTTATCGGTCTTGACAACGGTGATTCCACGGACTATGAAGAATACAAAGGCACTTCGCGCCGGCTGTTTTCAGGAAAGCTGCTGGCGATAATTGCCGCAAAGACCGAAGCAGGCGAGATAAATGTAAAGGTGACGTCTCCGGCTCTTCCCGAAAGTATTCTGAAACTTACGGCAGTTCCGGCGGAAGTGCCTGAGGGCATATCGGCATATGAGGAAAATTCCCATTCCGCAGCAGACTGTCCGGACGAAGCAAATGATATTCCCGTAAGGAAGATAGAATTTATCAGCGACAGCAGAGTATTTACTCCCGAAAGGAAAGAGATAACGTTCAGTACAAAAATATATCCGGAAAATTCGTCATATAAAAATGATATCGAATATCGGGTGACTACCGTTCTCGGGATCACATCAAATCTTGCGGAAATAGTTTCTTCGGACGAAAATTCCGTAACGGTAAAATGCAAGGGCGACGGTGAATTTTATCTGCGCGCGCTTTGCAAAAACGGCACGGACAAATATCATATACTTACTCCGCTGCTTCTTAAAGGAGAGGGTCTGGGCGCGGCTTCGTTCGACCCGTATGGTTTTGTTATCGGAGGACTTTTTACCGTTCAGAGCGGAAACGCCGGGAACGGCATTGAACGGGGCGCGGCTTTTTCATGGGGAAACAGCTGGTTCGGATTTGAAAATGTGGATTTCGGCAATATCGGCAGCGACACAGTGACCGTGCCTATCTATGCGAACTGCACCACACCGGTCAAAATACGTTTTTATGACGGTATCCCCACGGACGGCGGAGAGCTTATCGGCGAATTTACCTATCACGAACCGCCCGAGTGGCTCACATACAAGCCGAATACATTCAAACTTAATAAAGTTCTTAAAGGCGTACACACATTTGTTATGGAATCGGGAGACGGCTTCCACGTCAAAGGTTTCAGCTTTGAAAAGCCCATAAAGGAAATTTCCGAAATTAATGCTATCGACTGCGACAGGATCTACGGCGACAAATTCACCGTAGGAAATGAAGCGGTAACAGGTATCGGAAATAATGTCGTTCTGGAGTTCGGAGAATTTGACTTTACGGAGCATCGTCCCTCCAAGATCATAATTACCGGCAGATCACAGCTTGACGTAAACAGTATCCATGTTACGTTCAAGGGCGATACCGAAACGCGTATACTTGCCGAATTTACCAAGTCGGAAAATTATGCGCCGCAGGAATTTCCTGTTGACGGAATTTCCGGTAAATGCAATGTTTCGTTTACATTCCTGCCGGGCAGCGACTTTGATTTCAGCAGCTTCAGGTTTGAATAAACTGAAGCTGTATGCGGTCAAGCAAAAAATATCGGAAGCGTTTTTAAGCGTTTCCGATATTTTTATAAATGATTTTCAGGAAATTATCATTCCATTTTTGTCAAATTTGTATTCAGCACCGTTTATCGTTACATTTCCGGTAACGCGTATCCCGTTGGAGTCAAGGTAATACGTTCTTTTTCCGCCGACGGTCAGCCAGCAGTTCTTTTTCATTATGCCGTCTTTGTAGTAATAATAATTTCCGGATCTGTTTTTCCAGCCGGTGTATGTGCCCTTGCATATCCCGTCCGAGCCGAATTTGTAATAAACATTTCCGATAACGGCATTTGTCGTCACTGCCTGACCGTTCTTCTTGAAATAATATTTATTTCCGTCGATCGTACACCAGCCGGAAAGGTAATTCCCGGAAGGATCGATGCCGTAAATTTTACCGTTCTTTTTTGTAACGGTAATTTTTTTCTCGCCGCAGAAAATTACATTTTCAGTATCGCGTGCAATGTTTTCAAGCTGTTCAATATCCGACTCAACGGCAGTTACATTTTGCGTAGAGACTTCATTGATAATTGTTACGCCGCTGTCGGTAACGCCATATGCAGCGCTGCCGTCATCGGATACATAAATAACCAGCGGGTCTTCCTCCGATGTTTCAAAATTGTTCAGCGATCTGCATATATAATTCTGACCCATTGACATATGATAACTTCCGTCGTCAAGTGATGAAACATTCATCATAAGAACAAACCTGCCGCGGCTTATTATCGGGAAATGATAAACGCCTTCAATATTGCTGCCGTCTATATTTTTCATGATATACCCGTTGCATAATGATACCTCGCGCGCGTCTTTTGCAGAAAGACCGAACACCTCAAACCCTTCCGCCGAAAATGTTGAAAACTTTTCCTGCGCATATTGTGTTACCTCTTCCGGAACGGGACTTGTTCCTATGTAGATACCTCCGTCGGCAAAAGCCGTTATCGAAAGGCACGCTGCGGAGATCGCAGCCGCAGAGATAAATGCCGATATTTTTCTGAACATAAAAATGACCTCCTTAAAAATTGTTTGTTCGGGTGTTTCTATAATGAATACAATCCGGAACAGCAATTTTTTTCAGAGGTCATATTTTTTGGTGTTTTTCACAAGGCGGAGCCATAGCAGAAGCTGAGCTTTGGCGTTTTCTACAACGTAGTAGCACTAAATGATAATTTAGCGCACTAAACGAGAGAAAATTATAGCTGGTCGAGCTGAGCCCAGCTCGCAGGGTCAAGG
>CANQZR010000120.1 GCA_947628405.1 uncultured Clostridia bacterium | reverse complement strand
AAGAACTTGACAAGGTCTACGCCCTGCCATATATGCGGACATATCACCCCATGTACGAAAAGGACGGCGGCGTTCCCGGAATAAAAGAGGTGGAATTTTCCATAACCCATAACCGGGGCTGTTTCGGGAACTGTAACTTCTGCTCAATTGCCCTGCATCAAGGGCGGAAAATCGCCGTCCGCAGTGAGGAAAGTATTCTTGCGGAGGCAAAACTTCTTACAACTTTGCCGAATTTCAAAGGCTATATTCATGATGTGGGAGGTCCTACCGCAAATTTCCGTGCGCCAAGCTGTCACAAGCAGCTTGAAAGCGGTCTTTGCAAGGGCAAAAAATGCCTTGCTCCCACGCCATGCAAAAATCTTGAAGCAGATCATACCGAATATCTGGACCTGCTCCGCAAAATACGGGCAATTCCCGGCATAAAGCGTGTTTTTATCCGCAGCGGCATAAGATATGACTATCTTATGGAGGACAAGAACGACGAGTTCATGCGTGAACTGATAGAATATCATGTCAGCGGTCAGCTTAAAGTTGCCCCGGAACACTGTTCAGCAGTAGTCCTTGACAAAATGGGCAAGCCGCATATCGAAGCATACAAGAAATTTCAGGATAAATTTTACAGGATCACCGGACAGATAGGCAAGGAACAGTACCTTGTCCCCTATCTTATGTCCTCCCACCCGGGAAGCACCCTGAAAGAAGCTGTTGAACTGGCGCTGTTCCTTAAAAGCCTGAAGATACGTCCTGAGCAGGTACAGGACTTCTACCCTACCCCCGGAACGATCTCGACCTGTATGTTCTACACCGGGCTTGACCCATACACAATGGAGGAAGTCTACGTTCCGAAAACTCCGGCGGAAAAGGCTATGCAGCGCGCGCTGCTGCAATATTTCCGACCGGAAAATCAGCGGAAAGTCATTGAAGCGCTGCAAAAAGCCCACCGCACCGACCTTATAGGCAGCGGAAAAGACTGCCTTGTCAGACCGGATCAGCAATATCTTGCGGAAATGGCTGAAAAACAAAAAAGTTCCCACAACAGGAAAGGAAATGGAGATAAATGGCGTCAGGGTCATACGGCAGAAAAAGCCCGTCACGGTCAAGGTCAAAAAAGGCTGCAAGATCAGCCGCAAAAACGGCGGAAACGTTAGGCATCTCCCCTGTTCTTGCCATTTTCCTCGTTCTTATCGGCGCAATGCTCATATACTGCGCCAAGCTGGAATTAAGCGGCAATGAACCTCCCGAAGCGGCTGTATCGGAATTTATCGAAAAAGATGCGGATCTTCAGATACATTTTATTGATGTGGGTCAGGGAGATTGTTCACTTATCCTGTACAAGGACTCCGCAATGCTGATCGACTGCGGCGAAGCGGAAGAAGCGGAAACGGTCGTTTCCTACCTGAAAAAACAGGGCGTAAAAAAGCTGGACTATGTGGTGGCAACTCACCCACATTCCGACCACATGGGCGCAATGTCGGAAGTTATCCGCGAGTTTGATGTGGAAAAGGTCATTGCACCTAAAGTTGCCGAAGAACTTACTCCTACATCAAAAGTATATAAGGACTTCCTTTCTGCTCTCAAAAGCAAGGGGCTGAAACTTACCGCCGCAAAACCGCAGACAGATTACTTTCTCGGCGAAATATCAGAGGACGAGGAAGTTCCGCCGGAATTTGAGATCCTTGCGCCGGTACAGAATTATGACGACCTAAATAATTATTCCGTCGTACTGCGGCTTACATACGGTTCAACATCTTATCTTTTCACCGGAGACGCCGAAAAAACTGCCGAAAATGATATCCTCGAGGCAGGCGAAAATGTTGATTCCGACGTTTTAAAAGTCGGACACCACGGCAGCAGCACATCTACAGGGGAAGATTTTCTCGAAGCCGTTTCGCCGGATATTTGTATCATACAGTGCGGCGAGGGAAACAAATACGGTCACCCTCATGCCGAGACCATAGACGCCATTGAAGAATACGGCGCAAAATGGTACAGCAATGACAGGTACGGAAATATAACGCTCTATTCCGACGGCGAAAGTATTTTTGTCCGCACCGAAAACGAATAGAAAGGAAGTATCTTAGATGCTTATAGCAGAGCGGATAGAGGACGGCTATGCCGTGATCGAGGACGGCGGCAGCCGCATAGAAGTTCCCGCGTCGATGCTCGCAGAGGACGTTATCGAAGGCGATATCGTAATATTGTCAGGCGGCATATATATTGCGGATAAAAACGCTTCGGCGAAAGCACGGAGCGAGGTAATAAAACTGCAAAACGAGCTTTGGGAATAATACAAAACATATTTCAAGGAGGGGTCTCTATGAACGCAGAGCCAAACAACGCACCCGACGCAAATCTTTTCAACAAGCTGCATGAAATAATGCCAACCCTTTCAAAGGGGCATAAAAAGATCGCAGAGTATATCATGACAAGATATGACAAAGCGGCTTTTATGACCGCTTCCAAACTCGGAGCTATCACAGGGGTAAGCGAATCCACCGTTGTAAGATTTGCGACCGAACTGGGATTTGACGGCTATCCCGAGCTGCAAAGAGCTTTGAAAGAATTTACCAGCAACAAACTTACTACCGTACAGCGTATAGACGTGATGAACGATCAGCTTGGAGGAAAAGACGGCGCTGACGTTTATGAAAAAGTCCTTAACATGGATATCGACAAGATAAGAAAGACCCTTGAAGAAGGCGACCGTGAGGAATTTTACCGCACTGTAGATACTCTTTGTCAGGCTAAAAACATATATGTGATCGGCGCAAGATCGGCTGCGGTGCTGGCACGTTTCCTGTCATTCTATTTCAATATGATGTTTGATAATGTCAAGCTCGTTCACACAACGTCCACCAGCGAAATGTTCGAGCAGATACTTAATATCAGCGAAAATGATATAATGATCGGGATAAGTTTTCCAAGATATTCAAAGCATACCGTTCAGGCGTTCCAATATGCGTCGGCTCAAGGCGCAAAGGTTATCGCCATTACAGACAGCAAAGCCTCTCCCTTAGCGGCTTATGCGGACAATATCCTGCTTGCAAGGAGCGATATGGTATCATTTGCGGATTCTCTCGTTGCCCCCATGAGCGTTATAAACGCCCTGATAGTTGCCGTAGGTCTTAGAAAAAGCGACTATGTGGTACACAACTATGAACGTCTTGACGAGATATATGATGAATACGAAGTATATAAAAATACTGACAGCAAGGAAAATGATACATGAGCGGCAATACTTTTGACTGCATCGTCATAGGCGGCGGCGCTGCCGGAATGATAGCTGCCGGAACGGCGGCTTCACGCGGAAAAAAAGTCCTTCTGCTTGAAAGGAACAGCCGCTGCGGCAAAAAGCTCTCCATTACCGGAAAAGGTCGGTGCAACGTTACAAATCTTTGTTCGGACGAAGATTTTTTTGAAAATATCCCGGTAAACTCCCGGTTTTTATATTCGGCTTACAGCAGATTTAACTGTACGGACTGTATGGCTTTTTTTGAAGAACTCGGCGTTCCACTGAAGGTAGAAAGGGGCAGCAGAGTGTTCCCTATAAGTGACAAGGCTTCGGACATTACAGCCGCTCTTGAAAAATACTGCATAAACAGCGGAGTAAATATCCTTCACAAAAGAGCTTCAGGGATAAAAACCGAAAACGGTTCCGTATGCGGAGTATCCTGCGGAGACGAAGCATTGCTTTCAAATTCGGTAATAATTGCCACAGGCGGAATGTCCTACCCGGGAACTGGTTCGGACGGCGACGGATACCGCTTTGCAAAAGAGCTGGGGCATACGGTCATGCCTCTAAAACCATCTCTTGTTCCTCTTGAAACAGAAGAAAACTTCTGTGCGGAGATGATGGGGCTTTCCCTTAAAAACACCGGCATTTCCCTTACAGACACAAAGACCGGCAAGGTCATCTACAAGGATATGGGTGAAATGCTGTTTACGCATTTCGGCGTATCAGGACCGATGATATTAAGCGCTTCGAGCCATATACGCAGCATGGAACGGGGACGGTACAAAATTTTTATCGACCTTAAACCGGCGCTTGATATCCCTGCGCTGGACAAACGCATACTCCGCGATTTTTCCGAGATACCCAAACGTATTTTTGCAAATTCCCTTTCAAAGCTGCTGCCGGCAAAAATGATACCGGTGATAGTAGCATTATCCGGTATCTCCCCCGAAAAGCAGGTCAATTCCGTTACCAAACAGGAACGTACAAAACTTGTGGAACTGCTTAAATCCTTTACCATTACCGTAAAAGGTTTCCGTCCGATAAGCGAGGCAATAATAACGAGCGGCGGCATAAATATCAACGAAGTCTCCCCTAAAACAATGGAGTCAAAACTTGTAAAGGGACTATACTTTGCAGGAGAGATCCTTGATGTTGACGCATACACCGGCGGATTTAATCTGCAAATAGCATTCTCCACCGGATATGCAGCAGGAAATAATATATAAAACAGCCTGATACGAAGCTATACGGCTTCACATCAGGCTGAATTTTTTATGATCGCGTCAATAAACAGAATGTCCCGGCAAAACGTCGGGACATTCTATTTATTCAGGAAAAATTACTTGTTAAGTCTTGCTTCAAGAGCGTCAAGCTGTTCTCTGAGAGCAGCGGGGATCTTTCCGCCCTTAGCGGCAATGTCCTCATCGTAGTATCTTCTCATTTCGGCAATTTCTTTCTTCCAGAGATCCTTGTCAACATCAAGGAGCTTATCCATAACTTCGGGAGTTACCTCGTCCTCAATGCCTGTGGTGTCGATGTCGCCTTTCTTAGGAACAAATCCGATAGGAGTTTCCTCGGCGTCGATAGTACCTTCACATCTCTTGATGATCCAGTCGAGAACTCTCATGTTATCGCCGAATCCGGGCCACATGAAGTCACCGTTCTCGTCCTGCTTGAACCAGTTTACGTTGAAGATCTTAGGAGCCTTGTCGCCCAGCTTTTCGCCCATGTCGAGCCAGTGCTGCCAGTAATCGCCGACGTTGTAG
>CANQZR010000119.1 GCA_947628405.1 uncultured Clostridia bacterium | reverse complement strand
CTCTGCGGAGCGCGGCAAGGGGCGCTGCCCCTTGACCCTGCGAGCTGGGCTCAGCTCGACCAGCTATAATTTTTTTCCGTTTAGAGCGCTAAATTATCATTTTCCAAGCTAAAAATATTACCAAAACCAAAAATTCCCCCGTTCATTTTAAATGAACGGGGAATTTTTATCCGTCATAATACAAATTCAGCATGATTTTTTTTGCTTTTCGAGCAGCCCGAAATATTTGCGCCGTGTTGCTTTTGGACATTTTTTTATCAAGAAAACAAATACCTATATCCCCAAGGGAAATGAGATATATACCGCATTTTTTTATGGCATCATTATCTTGTGTTTCAGATAATATCTTGATATCATCTGCATTTTTAAGAATGTAATTGCGTATGTTTATCTCCTTATCGGAAATATCTTTTTCCTGAATATCCGGTGCGAATGGCAGGATCAAATGAAGCCGGAGCTGTGGGTAATCTTTTTTCATCATAAGTATTATATTAGCACAAAACAGATCCCACCCACGGTTTGCCGAAATATAAAAATCGGTATAGTCGCTTTCCGCAAGTATTGATATCATCATTGAAACGCTGCCGAAAGCGTCATCATGGTCGGCTTCCTTAAATGATCTGTGACCTATGCAAAAGCAGGATAGCATAATTTATCACCTTTAATTTATAATAGTTATATTAATTATAATCTAAATGAATAAAAAATACAACTGATAGTTTTTAAAAATATTCATAAAATTATTATAATATAATTGGTGATGATAATGAACAGGCTGAGACAACTTCGTGAAGAACGTCATATGAATCAGCAGCGGTTGGCTGTGGAATTGAACGTTTCACAAGCTATGATAAGCAAATATGAACGCGGCGAATCGGAGCCTGATGTTTATATGATAAAAACGATAGCGGATTATTTCGGCGTTTCAGCCGATTACCTGCTTGAAATAAGCGACGATAAAAATATTTCTCCGCCCGGACTTTCAGGCGAAGAAAAAGAGATATTATTTGGATACAAAAGACTTGATAAGATCAAAAAAGCAAAATTGCAGGCATATCTGCAAGGGCTTTTACAGGAGTAAAATTCCCCCGTTCATTTTAAATGAACGGGGGAACTTTGTTTTTATTATATCAGTTGTTGATAAGTTTGTCCTCGTCGCTCCAGCTGTAAAGCTTTCTTACTTCTGCTCCTACGATCTCAGAGGGGTGTTCCGAAGCGAGCTTTCTCATTGCCTTGAAGTGTACCTGAGAGCCTGCGTCTGACATATCAAGCAGGAACTCCTTTGCAAAAGAACCGTCCTGAATGTTCTTCAGTACCTGCTTCATAGCTTTCTTGGTATCTTCGGTGATGATCTTAGGTCCTGTTACATAATCACCGTATTCCGCTGTGTTGGAGATCGAATATCTCATTCCTGCAAAACCGGACTGATAGATAAGGTCAACAATAAGCTTCATTTCGTGGATACATTCAAAATAAGCATTTCTTGGATCATATCCTGCCTCACAAAGAGTTTCAAAACCTGCCTGCATAAGTGCGCATACACCGCCGCAAAGAACTGCCTGCTCACCGAACAGGTCTGTTTCTGTTTCTGTGCGGAATGTTGTTTCAAGAACGCCCGCTCTTGCGCCGCCGATACCGAGAGCGTAAGCAAGTCCGATGTCGGTAGCGTCGCCTGTAGCGTCCTGCTCAACGGCAATAAGACAAGGAACGCCCTTGCCTGCCTGATATTCGCTTCTTACAGTATGACCGGGACCCTTAGGAGCGATCATGATAACATTAACGTTCTTCGGGGGAACTATGCAGCCGAAATGAATGTTGAAACCGTGTGCAAAAGCAAGTGTTTTTCCTTCTGTAAGATAAGGAGCGATATCTTCCTTGTACATCTTAGCCTGCTTTTCATCGGGGATAAGGATCATGATAACGTCGGCAGCCTTTGCTGCTTCGGAAACGGAAAGAACTTTCAGTCCCTGAGATTCAGCCTTAGCCTTGCTCTTTGAACCCTCATAAAGACCTACAACAACATTTACGCCGCTGTCTTTAAGGTTAAGTGCGTGAGCGTGTCCCTGTGAGCCGTAACCAATGATAGCAACGGTCTTGCCGTCAAGTCTGCCAAGGTCGCAGTCCTGCTGATAATAAATTTTGTTTGCCATTTTAAACAACCTCCGTTATAAAAATTGTAATTATAGATTTATTAAAACGGATATATCCGTTTATTGCTTAAAAGGGATCATTTGCGTATGGTCTCCGCGCCTTTCTGGATAGCTATAACGCCTGTGCGGACTATTTCTTTTATGCCGTAAGGACGGATAAGCTCTTCAAATCTTGCAAGGTGAAGAGTCGTGTCGGAGATCTCAATAGTCATGGTCGATTGGGAAATATCGATTATCTTTGCGCCCATTATCTCGCAGATAGTAAGTATCTCGTTTCTCTGCTTGGGCTGGGCGTTTATTTTTATAAGCTGTAACTCTCTCGAAAGAAGCTCTTCCGGCGAAAGAGCCTTTACCTTTATTGTATCTATAAGTTTATTGAGCTGTTTTTCGAGCTGTTCAACGGTATGCTCGTCCCCGTCGGCAACAATCGTAACTCTTGAAACTGCCGGATCGTCCGTTTCACCCACTGCAAGGCTGTCGATATTGAATCCGCGGCGCGAAAAAAGCCCTGATATCCTTGAAAGAACACCTGCATGGTTCTCAACTAAAATTGAAATCGTATGCTTCATTTTTTCATCTCCCTAACATTTTCCACTATTAAGTTTACCACTATAAGATATATGAGTAAAATACATATTTTTTATAATTATCATATCTTCAGGTTATATTACAGCGTTGTTTCGTTCCGCCAAACATTACATTCCAGCAGGTAAGCGTCTTTTGAACTGCAAAGATGTTCAATAGCCGCTTCCGCTTCCGCCATGGTGGAGACCCGTTCCGCATTTATGCCGTATGACTTTGCAAGCATTACAAAATCAGGATTGCCGTCAGCAATATGAACTGCGATCTGATTGTCCTTGTAAATATTGGTCTGAAGCTCACGGACCATACCAAGGCGGTTATTGCGCATGATTATTATTTTTATTGGGACTTTTTCCTGAACTATGGTAGCAAGCTCCATCATTTCCATCTGAAAGGAACCGTCGCCGCATATTGCCACTACCTCCGAATCGGGAGACGCAAGTTTAGCGCCCACAGCCGCGGGAATGGAATATCCCATAGTGCCCATGCCGCCGCTGGTGATGAATTTTCCGTGCTTGAACTGAAAATTATTGCAGGTCCAGATCTGGTTCTGTCCCACATCGGCGGAACATATCGTGTTTTCGGGGAGCTTTGCGGACAGCTTGCGGATAAACATTTTCGGGTTTACATAACCCTCCGTTTCGTCCTCTTTGGGGATATTGTTCTTTATTTCCGCAAGTTCGGCAAGCCATTCCTTATGATCTGCCGGCATTATACCGTCGGTAAGCTCACCGAGGATATTTTTGCAGTCTCCTACCAGAGGGATATCTACATGGATATTCTTTCCTATTTCAGCCGGATCTACATCAATGTGTATTATTTTTGTTGTCTCTGCAAGGAATTTCGGTGAACGCACCGCTCTGTCGCCTACTCTTGCGCCTATCAGTATCATGGTATCGCACTTGGAAACGGCTTCGTTTGCCGTCCTGACGCCGTGCATACCCAACATTCCCATACAGAGTGGGTGAGACGACGGGAATATGCCCAGTCCCATCATTGTGGAAACAACGGGTATATTTGCTTTTTCGGCAAAAGCGACAAGTTCCTTTTCCGCTCCGGAAGCGATAACTCCGCCGCCCGCGCATATAAGCGGACGTCCGGAACTGTTCAGCGCCTCGCAGACTTTTTTTATCTGCAAGCCGTTGCCTTTAAGGGTAGGCTTGTACGTTCTCAGCTCTACAGTTTCAGGATAATCAAAATCTATCATGGTCTGCTGGATATCAGAGGGGACGTCTATAAGCACCGGACCTTTTCTTCCGGAGCCGGCAATATAGAACGCTTCTTTGAATATTCTCGGCAGATCGGCAGCATTTTTTATAAGGTAGCTGTATTTGACGAAAGGTTCGGCAGCGCCTGTGGTATCTACTTCCTGAAAAACGTCGCAGCCTATCTGGTCCGTAGAGACCTGTCCGGTTATGCAGACCAGTGGGATACTGTCCGCATAGGCTGTGGCGATAGCCGTCATAAGGTTCATAGCGCCCGGACCGGAGGTAGCTATACAAACGGCAGGTCTGCCTGTCATACGGGCATAACCGCTTGCGGCGTGACCGGCGTTGTCCTCTCTGCGGACAAGTATATGCCGTATATCAGAATGTGTAAGCGCGTCGTAAAAAGGGCAGATAGCAGCTCCCGGATAACCAAAGACGACTCTGATACCCTCTTTTTCGAGACATTTTACCATAGCTTCTGCAGCTTTTATCATTCCGATCGCTCCTATCATCTTAAAATTCCGTAATTTCGGTGTATTCTTTAATAATACAACTTTTCCGCAATAAAGTCAATGCTTTTAATGTATATTTTCAATGACAAAAAGGACCGGCATAGCCGCGAACTATGCCGATCCCTGTTTTTTAATAACGTTATTATATCAAAGAATTACTTAGCTTCGTCGGTACCGTAGAGCTTGGTAAGTCTTGTGAGGTAATCATAACGCTCCTTGGCGTTATTGACAGCCTTGTTGAAGAGCATTTCAGCTCTTTCGGGGTTCTGACGTGCAAGAGAATTGTAACGTACTTCGCCCATAAGGAAGTCCTTGTACTTATCGTCGATAGCAGGTACCTTGCTGTCGAGTGAGAACGGATTCTTTCCTTCTTCCTTGAGAGCGGGATTGTATCTGTACAGATGCCAGTAACCTGCTTCAACGGCTTTCTTCTCTTCCTCCATAGCCTTGCTCATGCCAGCCTTGATACCGTGGTTGATACAAGGAGCATATGCAATAACGAGAGAAGGTCCGTGATAAGCCTCTGCCTCGGAGATAGCCTTGATGCACTGGTTCATGTCTGCGCCCATTGCAACGTGTGCAACATAAACATAACCATAG
>CANQZR010000118.1 GCA_947628405.1 uncultured Clostridia bacterium | reverse complement strand
GCAAAGCACGGAATGGACTTTTATGGTATTCATTCAATGCGGCACTTTGTAGCTTCGGCTATGATCGCAAAGGGAACAGATGCCAAGACCGTTTCGGAAATTCTCGGACACTCAACTCCTGCAACGACTTTAGGGATCTACACCCACGCTTTCAACGAGGTCAAAGCAAGGGCAACGGACGAAATTGTCGATATGCTCCACATCAATGAAAAGTATTGCCGTCAGGCTTGATTTGTCCCAATTTGACCAAAATTTGACCAAAGCACATATTCTGATATAAGAATAACCTCTCTGGTGGCGTATCTAAGCCATTTGAGAGGTTATTTGATCTGGTCGGAGTGACGGGACTTGAACCCACGGCCTCTACCACCCCAAGGTAGCGCGCTACCAATCTGCGCCACACCCCGAACGTTATTATTATATCATAACGGATCGGGGCTGTCAAGCGGTTTTGATATTTTTTTCGGGGAAAATAATTATTGTTAACAATTAGGAAAAATATTTTATATTAAAAATATTCCCTGCATAACTTTGCAGGGAATGTTTGTATTATTTTATGCCGAATGCCGCAAGGGTGTCTATCATATCTTCGCTGATCGGATCGTCTCCCACAAAATAATAGTCAAGATCCGTATCGTTATAGAATAGCATTATTTTTACGGTGTAAAGATCCTCGCTGAAGCTGTATGAATATATTTCGGGGATCACATCTACGCCGGTGCTTTTTTTGACGCTTTTAAGAACACTGTTCATTTTTTTGGTGTCCAGAACGTATTTTTTGACCTGTTCAAGGACCGATTTTGATGAACACTGAAAATCAAAAACGGTCTTTTTGTTCTTAACGGCTGAAACAGCGCCCTTTTTGATAAGATCTTTTGCACTGTCAAGATCTTCCGCATATTTTTTGTTTACTTCATAGTAACCTATGGTGCTGTCGGTTGCTTCGGGAACTTTAAAGCTCAGGTTGTCCTCGATATGTGTTCTGCCTATTTCATCATCGCTAATCATGAAGTAATCGTGTTTTGTATTATCCGCCATGTTGCTGACCGGATCGTCCCAGGTAAGATCGACATTGTACCATTTTTTGTTGAAATATACTTTGTTCCACATATGCATATCGCCGGTCATTTCCCGGTCGGTAAAGCCGATCACAGTAGTTGTGCGGATACCCGCTTTTGCGCATATGTAAGAAAATGTTTTGGCATAGCCGTCGCACTTTGCTTTCTTTTTTACAAGCGTTCCGTAGATATTGTCGTTGGACGAGCTGTCAAGGTCGTAAACAGCGCGGTTTATTATCTCGTCATGAATCACCCGTATTTTTTTATATTTGCTCATGTCGTCGGTGAGCTTGGCAAGTATTTTGTCGACCTGTTTTTCATAGGCGGCAGTCATTTTCTGGTAGGAATCTTTGCTGTAGGAGTATTGAATGGTAAAGCTCGCCGATTTTCTGGTAACGTTGTCTGCTGTTATATTCCGGACGTTGAACGTTATAGGATCGTGGAGAATAAGCAGTTCCGCTATCATGTTGAAATCTTCCTGCCCGATATTTGCCTTGACGGTGACTTTCTTTTTACATTCAAGGGCAGCTTCTTTAAGAGCGTTATAAACTTTTTTCGCGTCATCACTCAATTGGGAATAATAGTACGGAGTTTCATAATCAGTGGCTGCCTCGGCAGTAATGCTGTTTCCTGTGCTTTCAAGGTATGTGGGAACAGCCGTCAGCGCCAGCATAACGCAAAGGACGGCGGAAATTATTCTTTTGAGCATAGAAAAATTTCTCCTTTCAGAAATATATTTATATTATATCATCTTTCCGCAGAAAAATCAATACGCGATATCGGGATAAATTTTCATTTAGTGTTTAGAGCGGAGAGTTAAGAGTTGAGATATTATAATTTGTTTTACCGCCCTTACAGCCTTTCTTGAATATAAACAGCATAACGGAAGTATCCGATCCAACCTTTCAGGATCAGCTGTACCTATAAAAAACGGATACCGTCCGCAAGAACGGTATCCGCAAAAAATACGTCGGATAGCTTATATTACTTGAGTTTCCAGATGTCACGGGCATAATCTTCAACGGCTCTGTCTGCCGAGAATATACCTGCTCCGGCAATATTGTGGAGAGACATCTTGTTCCACTTGGCTGCGTCTTTATAACATTCGGAAACGTATTGCTGTGCGCTCTGATATGCGTCAAAATCCGCAAGGACCATGTACGGGTCTTTGAATTTAAGGGAATTTGCCACTTCGTCAAATGTACAGCCGTTTATTCCGTGGTACATCTTGTTGATAGCTTTGTCTATAACGTCGTTGTTATTGCAGTAGTCCTCCGGACGGTAACCCTGAGCCTGCTTTGCAAGAACTTCATCGGCTGTCATTCCGAAAATGAAGATATTATCTATGCCTACCTGATCCTTTATCTCAATGTTTGCGCCGTCAAGCGTACCAAGGGTAAGCGCACCGTTGAGCATGAGCTTCATATTTCCTGTGCCGGAAGCCTCTTTGCCGGCAAGAGAGATCTGCTCGGAAACTTCTGCGGCAGGCATCAGCAGTTCGGAAAGGGATACCCTGTAGTCCTCAAGGAAAAATACCTGAAGTTTTTCGGATATTTTCGGATTTTTCTTGATCTCCTCACCAAGAGCCCAGATCATTTTGATTATCTGTTTTGCAAGATAATATCCCGGCGCTGCCTTGGCGGCAAAGATATACGTCTTAGGAACAAATTCCATATCCGGATCTTCAAGGAGCTTGTTATATTCCGCAATAATATTAAGAACATTGAGGTGCTGTCTCTTGTATTCGTGCAAACGCTTTACCTGAACGTCAAATACCGCGTCGGTGTTAAGAACTGTACCGAAATTGCTCTTTACATATTTTGCAAAGCGTTCCTTATTCTGCTTTTTGATCTCGGCAAGGCGAGAGATGACCTTTTTATCGTTCTCGAATTTATTGAAATTGATAAGTTCTGCGGCGTTTTTCTTGAATCCGTCGCCGATAGTATCCTCCAGCAGCTTTGTAAGTCCCGGATTGGACTGGAGCAGCCACCTTCTGTAAGCGATACCGTTGGTAACGTTCTTGAATTTGTACGGTGTGTCCGCATATTCGTTCTTGAATACATCGGCTTTTATTATGTCCGAATGGAGCTTTGAAACGCCGTTTATGCTGTGGGAAGCACATACGCAAAGCAGAGCCATGTGTATCTGATTATTCTGGATTATTGACATTCTCGTTACCTTTGCGCTGTCGCCGAGACGATCCATAAGGTCTGCGCAGTAACGGTTGTTTATCTCAACGATTATAGAGAAAATTCTTGGGATTATCTGTTTTACAAGATTTACGTCCCATTTTTCAAGAGCTTCGGCAAGAACGGTGTGATTGGTATATGCAAATGTATTTGTAACTATGTGCCATGCCTTTGCCCAGCTGTAGCCGCAGTCGTCAAGGAGTATCCTCATCAGTTCGGGGATAGCAAGCGTCGGGTGCGTGTCGTTGATGTGGATAGCTACCTTTTCGTGGAGGTTGTCAAGCGTTCCGTAAACTCTCATGTGCCTGTCAACGATATCTCCCACGGAAGCCGCGCACATGAAATACTGCTGACGGAGACGGAGGCTCTTTCCCTCAAGGTGGTTATCGTTAGGATAAAGCACCTTTGAGATAGCCTGCGCAACAGTGTTCTGGCTGAGAGCCTTTGCATAGTCGCCCTGATTGAACATTGCCATATCGAACGACGGAGCTTTCGCCTGCCACAGTCTGAGCACAGAAACGGCTTCGCTGCCGTATCCGGGAACATACATATCATAAGGAACAGCCTGTACGGTGCTGTAATTCGTATAGGAAATATGGTGATACTTATCGTCCCAGTATTCACTGAGATCGCCCTCAAAATGAACGTCTATAGCCTTGTCAAGTCTGGGAACGAGCCAGCTTTCACCGCCGGGAAGCCAGTTGTCCGGAAGTTCCGTCTGCCAGCCGTCCTCTATCTTCTGCTTGAAAATGCCGTACTCATAGCATATGGAATAACCCATTGCAGGGTAGCCGTCGGTCGCAAGTCCGTCCAGATAGCACGCCGCAAGACGTCCCAGACCGCCGTTTCCAAGACCGGCGTCCGGCTCATACTCATATATCCTTTCAAGGTTTACGTTCCATTCCTTGAATATCTCATTGACCATTTCATTTATCTGAAGGTTGAAAAGGCTGGTTTTAAGTGAACGTCCCATCAGAAATTCCATGGAAAGGTAATAAACTTCTTTTCTTCCGGCGGACTGGTTCTTTGTGCGGAACTTGTGCCTTCTTTCGCGGAGTATGTCAACCACTACCGATGAAAGGGCTTTATAAAACTGATTGTCGGAAGCCTCTGTAGGCGTAACGTTAAAGCCTACCTGAAGCTCGTTTAGCAGCTTCTGCTGAAATTCCTCTTTACTTATAACAGGTACCATATCATCTTCTCCAATCTGTTCATAATTAAGGCAATACCGCACGGGAAGTTCTCCGGGAGACTTACGGATAATGCCTGCCTGATATTCCGGGCTATACTTTTCATAATTATTAATTATACCCTATTTTGACATTCAAAGCAAGCATAATAACAAAAATACTTAATTTTTTTACTTAGATTTATAAAAAATTTAACTTTGGCAACAAATAAACCCGGTATATCGCCTGCCGAAAAGGTTTCCGCCGGCAGTCAATGTCAACCGCACTGCTTTTTTAACGACAAAACCAAAAGCTCCCCCGGCACAGCCGAGGGAGCTTGTTCTGTTTATAGGTTTATGCCGCGCAAAGATCACGCGTTGTCCTTGATTGCAGCCTGTGCAGCAGCAAGACGTGCAATAGGCACACGGAAAGGTGAGCAGGATACATAATCCAGACCGATCCTGTGGCAGAACTCAACAGATGTGGGATCGCCGCCGTGCTCGCCGCAGATACCGCAGTGGAGCTTCGGATTAACGGGCTTGCCGAGCTTGATAGCCATTTCCATAAGCTTGCCGACGCCGGTCTGATCCAGTTTAGCAAACGGATCGTTCTCGAAGATCTTAGCATCATAATATGCTCCGAGGAACTTGCCTG
>CANQZR010000117.1 GCA_947628405.1 uncultured Clostridia bacterium | reverse complement strand
GGGTACTCTACATAAAAGATTAATTTAAACTTACTTTGGGGGTGACATTGCCCGTGGGGGCTTCCCCACAAATTATCATTTATCTCAACACTCAACACTTATTCCGATTTGTCTTGCTCTATTTAACCATTTGCCGCGGAATTACCTTACTGTTCCGCATTTTCAGGCGCTTCCGGCTTGTCCTCTTTAGGCAGACGCCTGAAAAAGACGATCCCGAACGGTATCGTTATCGGCAGCGAGAGCAGTAAAGACACAGGCTGAGCCTCCTGTATGCCGGCAAGTCCGCGGTAATGCGCAAGTATCAGAAGCGCAGGAATGAAAAACAATCCGCTTCTTAATGACGAAAGCACAGACGCTCCAAGCCTTTTTCCTGTGCTCTGGAAAAGCATTTCTATGACCATGCACGGCGGCAGCACAAGATGTGCCAGAGCCTGCAGCCTTAATGCGCGGACGCCTATATCTATTACCTCTGCGTCATCACGGAAAATGCCTATGATATCTCCCGAAAGGGCAATAAGCAATGTGCAGCCGACAATAATTATGCTTTCCGAAATTATGATCGTAAAAAGGAAAGCCTTTTTAAGGCGCGCATACTTGCCCGCTCCGTAGTTGAATCCCGATACGGGCTGAAATCCTTGACCTATTCCGAGGGCAATTGAAAATGCAAAGAAAATAACTCTTGTTACTATGCTCATAGCAGCTACGGCAGCGTCTCCGTAAACTGCACAGCAGGAATTTAACAGAACGGTAGTTATACTGTTCAGCCCCTGCCTGAGCAGGCTTGGAAAACCCGTTGCTATAATATTGAAAAGCATGGATATACTGCCTTTTTTAAGATATTCTATCTTTAGCTTTGTGTCCGTTCTGCCGGAAAGGAACATTCCTACAAGTATACACCAGCTTACTATCTGGCTTAAAGCGGTGGAAAGTCCCGCGCCTGCAATGCCCATATCAAGGGCGAACATTAATATCGGATCGCAGATCATATTCAGCACGGCGCCTGTCATAAGTCCTATCATTCCGAGAGCCGCCCTGCCCTCATAGCGGAGTATGTTGTTCAGCGTAAGACTTGAACTCATGAACGGCGCGGCGATAAGTATATACGTTATATATGTTTTTGCAAAAGGAGCAATTGTCTCCGTGCTTCCAAGGAGAAATATTATCCTGTCAAGAAAATTAAAACCTATTACCGTTATCAGAAGTCCGCACAGAAAAGAACCTGCAAATCCAAGGGAAGCATGAACGGACGCGTTCTCCGTATCATGTTTTCCGAGCGCACGGGAAATAATGCTTCCGGAGCCTTGCCCGAACATAAATCCGAAAGCCTGTATAATAGACATGAACCCGAACACCACTCCTACGGCGCCGCTTGCGCTGTTGCCTAACTTTCCCACGAATGCGGTATCTACAAGGTTGTATATATTGGTCACAAGCATGGAAACTACCGTAGGCACGGAAAGAGTTATTATAAGCCGGGGAATAGGTGTTTTTGTCATTTTATCGTACTGCGTCATATTTATGAGCCTGCTTGTTAAGCAGGCATTCCTCCTTTTTTCATATGTTTAAAACGGAAAACCTGTTTTCATATTATATTTCAATTATAAGACAAAATCCTGTCCAAGTCAAGGGAATGCCGTTCCGCATACAAAACGGCTGCCTTGTGCAAGGCAGCCGCAATATCCGGGATATCACATAATAAACGGGTCTATAAATGAAAGATAGATATACAATATAAAAACTATCCACCATGGAAGTGATCTTACAAGCACCGGAATAGCCCTTGCTTTTCCTGCCGGCGTAGGACGGGTCATGTTTCCGCCTTTGACAAGAGATACTATGCCTACGATACCTCCGGCGATAAAAAATCCTATGCGGACTATTGATATAAATAATATCAGCGCCATTTCGCTTCCGCTGAAAGATGAAATTTCCATGTTCGTACCGTCCTGAACGGCGGAATAGAATGACGGGGCAAAATACTGCATTGCATAAAGCATCAGCATCTGTGAAGTATTCACGAAAATATGGGTGAATATGGACGGTATTATAGAATTGTATTTTATCGTTACTATTGCAAGAGGGATACCGAGCAGAAATCCAAGGATAAACTGCTGATAATTCTGGTGCATAAGTCCGAATATCAGTGCAGAAAGAAATATTGCAAAGCGTTCGTTGTATTTCCGCATCGACTGTAAAAGCACGCCTCTGTAGAGGAGCTCTTCAAGAACAGGACCGAGCAGGCACACATAAAAGCTAAGTATGATATTCGCGCCGAAAGAATTTGTCGCCGATATATTCGGAAGTGCTGAACGAAGTCCTGCCGCCTGCAATATAGCCTGAATGACCGTTGCCAGTATCCCTGCGGCAAATTGCAGACTAAAGCAAAGCACAATTAGCTTTGCAACGGTGCTTCCGCTGTAATTTTCCCTGTTGGACGCCAGTTTTTTCAGGTCAAGATCAAACAGCTTTATTCCAAGCAGGATAGACGCAGTCTCGCTCAGGATAGGTGGAATGACCGACAGGAGCGTTGATGCCAGTTCGTGATCCATCAGTATTTTTGTTCCCTCGGCGAGAGCATCTTTTCCAAAGCCGCCGCCGAGCAGGGCGCAGATCACTACTATAGCTCCTTTGCCGAGAATGTTGAATATTGTCATATTCAACAGGATAACAAGAGCGGCACGGCTGTATTTGCGCCGTATATATGTTCGCTCGCTGCTGTCCGGAACGACTGTTACCTGTGGCATTACGCCATTGGTATTATCCATATTTCAGATCCCTTTCATTTTTTCAATTATTGTAAATATTATATTACAATAATTACCGCTTGTCAAGGCGGATATCCTTTCAAAAGCAAATGCCGCGTAAAAAGCGCGGCATTGTGTCAGCTGTTAGGATAACGATACTGCGTTATAAGAAATCCCTGGTCATTGTCGATAAACTGTACCGTAAAATCTCCGCCGTCAATGTAACCTGTCATTTCGTGTTCGTCGTTGAATTTTTCCTGTTTTGTATGATAAGTAATAGTAGGCGGATCCGCGTCAACGGGTTCGTCCATTCCCGTAATAAAACATTTTCCGAGAGATTCGTTGTGACCGCCGTCTCCGACAATGGTATAAAGGCTGCCGTCTATGTCGCGGTACTGCTGCGGCGCGGAAAGAAACATTCCGTCAACTATATCGGGAGCAAAATATTTTTCTACATAGTTTCTAAGTTCATCGACCGTAGAGAATCTTGGATCGTCCACCTTGAAGAAATACTGGCTTGAATTGCCGTCCGCCGACGGTATTTCCACATAATTTTCATAATCGGAAACGTTCAGGCTGGTATCCTTGAAATACTGATAAATATATCCTGCAACGGCATACATCGCATAACCGTAATAAAGAGGATTTTCCCGGCCGCAGACTTCGCTCCGGCAGTTTATCTTTGTGTTGAAAACATCTACGGTATAGGTAACGACCGATACACTCAGACTGCCGTCTTCATTTACCGTGATCTTAGGGTCAGCCATGAACTTTCCCGTTTCGGACTGGAAAATATTCGTTTCCGGAATAAATCCTATCTCCTCTCCCGAGGAGTTTTCTGCGGACGTTTCCTGCATATCGAATACACGGAACTCCTTTAATTTTTCGCCGGAAACGGTATATAGCCGGCATACGGAATAAGGCTTTGTTTCATCTTCCATTGAGGACAGATAAAAATCTATTTTCAGGATATCCGGCAGGGAATTTTCGCTTTCCGTTCCGCGGATAACGGTGCATACCGTGCTTGCGTCATTCTGCGAATAAGGCAGATAGACCGTGTATCCGTCCGGGGGAGTTACGGAAAATGTAGAAAACTTAAAATCTTTGTCTTCAAGCGTAAGCGTAAGACCGGTCTTTTTTTCGTCCGGCGTTACGGTTATCATATAGTTGTCGTCGTAGACCTTGAAGTCGTAGGTATAATCGGTAAAGGGTGTTTCCGATATAGCTTCATCAAGACTGTTTGCCGCAGGATTGCTCCGCACATAATTGGACGAATCTGTCGGGTCGGTCGATGTTTCTATCGGAGTTGTTGACGGTTTTCTTCCGGCACTGCAGCCGGAGATCGCAATGCACAAAAAAATTGTCAACATTGCTTTAAATAAATTTAATTTTTTCGTAATTTTAGGCACTCCTTTCCGTAATAATTTACCTGGTCTTGACTGTCTGATAATATTATAACATTTTTTTCGGAAAAATTCAATTACAGATTGATTACAGTTTGATTACAGGAGTAACTATTTTGATATCATTTTGTAATAATTTCAGCAAAAAGTCCCTGTAAAGGGGCAAATATCCGCCATAAATGAAATTATCGCTTCACGGTTTTGTTCATATTATATAAAAAACGCCGGCAAAATTATATATTGAATTTTTTAAACCGCTTGAAATTATTCCGGACGTATTGTATAATAACATTGGGTATATGCCTTTAAAAGCTGTTTTGGAGGGAGATGACCGTCAGATAATGTTAAAAGCCATAGGTTCAAAAGTAGATATTCTTGGTTCCGGCAAAGGCGAAGCGTATTATTATCTTGTTTCCGATCTTCTTGAAAACGATCTTGTGCTTAAAATGAAAGATTTTACTCAGCATGGAGATACAAGCTGTTTTCAGCACTGCCTGAACGTTTCATATTACAACTACAAAATTTGCAGATTCTTTTCACTCAATGCCAGAGCTGCCGCAAGAGCGGGTCTGCTGCACGATCTTTTCCTTTATGACTGGCATACATACAAACCTGACAAGGGGGAGCGCCTTCACGGCTTTACCCATGCGGAAACGGCTCTGAAAAATGCCAAAGAAAATTTTTATATATCGGATCTGGAGAGCGATATGATCGGTAAGCATATGTTTCCGCTGAATATAACAGCGCTTCCAAGATACCGTGAAACGCTGATAATAACTTTTGTCGATAAATATTGCGGACTTCTGGAAACTGTGATCCCAAGAATGAAGAAAGTAGGAAAAAAGTTCCGCCGGACCGAAGAGGTAAGACGTTCCGCATAAAATTTCATAAAGATCTCAAGCTGCCGTATAAAAAATATGGCAGCTTATTTTATAAGTTTTATATTGCAGCAGGGGGGTATCATTTAGTGTTGAGGGTTGAGAGTTGAGATATTAAATGCTTAACGCTAAACCTAACC
>CANQZR010000116.1 GCA_947628405.1 uncultured Clostridia bacterium | reverse complement strand
CCCCACCAGCGCGGCTGCGCTGGACCAGCTATTGTTTTTTTATTTTGTTCCGCTAAATTATCATTTATCTCAACTCTCAACTCTTAACTCTTAACACTTTAATTGCTTTTTAAACTGAAACAAGCGGCAATAATTTATTGCCGCTTGTTTTTCATTTTTATACAGCCGCCGGTTCGTCCATTTCCTGACGGGCATTGTACAGCTTCCAGTAATCGCCTTTCTTGGCAAGAAGCTCTTCATGCGTGCCGCTTTCGGTTATACCCATGTTGGAAACATACATTATCTTGTCACAGTTCTTTATGGTGGAAAGCCTGTGAGCAATTATAAATGATGTCCGTCCCTCAAGCAGCCGCTCAAGACCTTCCTGAAGAAGTTTTTCGGTCTTTGCATCAATAGAAGATGTTGCTTCGTCAAGTACAAGTATCTTAGGGTCGCTTATAAGCGTTCTTGCAAAAGCTATAAGCTGTTTCTGCCCCTGCGAAAGTGTTGAACCGCCCTCGGTTATTTCGGTGTCATAGCCTTTCGGAAATTCCTGTATGAACTCGTCAGCACGGACGGTCTTGCAGGCAGCGACTATTTCGTCCATAGTAGCGTCGAGTTTTCCGTAACGGATATTGTCCGCTATAGTGCCGCTGAAAACAACGCTGTCCTGAAGCATTATCCCCATTTGTGAACGAAGCGATTTCAGCGTTACATCAGAAACATTGTGTTCGTCTACCAGCACCGCTCCGCTGTTGACATCATAAAAACGGGAAATAAGATTGACGATAGTTGTTTTGCCCGCCCCTGTAGGTCCTACAAGAGCAACGCTTTGTCCCTTTTCAACGCTGAACGACAGGTCATCAAGGACCGTTTTGCTTTCATCATAAGCAAACGTTACTTTGTCAAAGCGGACATTTCCCTCAATGGGAGGAAGAACTTCGGCGTTTTCTTTGTCCTGTACGCGTACAGGTTCGTCCAGAGTCTCAAATATCCTTTCAAGATAGGAGATCGCATTGATAAAGTTGTTGAACAGGTTTGCAAGGTTAAGTATCGGCTGCCAGAACCGTGATGCATATCCCGACATGGCAACGATAGTTCCCAGTGAGACTGATGCCGGTCCTATTACAAGAAGCCCGACCATATATATTGCCGCCGAGATAGTCGCCGAGATCGTATCTACCGTCGGCCAAAGGAGGTTATTGTAGGTAACGGCTTTCATCCAGTCTTTGCGGTATGCTTCGGAAAGACGGGCAAATATTGCGTCGTTTTCTTCTTCACGCCTGAAAAGCTGCGTTACCTTTACGCCTACTATGCCCTCATGCAGATAAGCGTTTAGGTTTGAGCTTTTGTTTGAAACTGCCTGCCATGCGCGGCGCTGCTTGTTCTTTATTATAAGTATGAA
Organism: uncultured Clostridia bacterium; assembly: GCA_947628405.1. GTDB lineage: Bacteria > Bacillota > Clostridia > Oscillospirales > Ruminococcaceae > RGIG8773. The sequence continues at coordinate 3,793 of CANQZR010000116.1, read as the reverse complement.
TGTCATAAGCACGGGAACGCCGGCAAGTATCACAAGCGCCATTTTCCAGTGCATTGCAAACATGAACACCGTTATGAACACAAGGTTGAACAGTTCAAGGATAAATGTGATTATACCGTTTGAAAGAGTATCCGAAACACTGTTTACATAGTTTATTATGCGGACAAGTATCTTGCCGTGAGGACGGCTGTCATAATATTCAAATGAAAGTCTCTGCAAATGCTCGAACAGGTCTGTCCTGATATCGAAGATGATATCCTGACCCACTTTTGTCATTATCCTTGAACGGATCGTTGCAAAAATAACGTTTACCACAATGGTCAGCAGAAGCAGTCCGCCCATCAGAAGAACAAGTTTCTTGTTGCCGCTGGGGATAGCCTTGTCTATAGCGTACTGTGTGATGACCGGTCCGAAAAGTCCGATAATTACCGCAGCCGCGCTAAGAGACAGGGAAAGTATCATTTTCCATTTGTACCTTGAAACATAGACCATTGCCCGTTTCATATGCCGCAGGTCAAAAGGGGTCTCAAGCTGTTCATCAATATCATATTTATTTCTTGCCATAATATCACCGCCTTTTTACTCGATATTTCCCTGCTGAAGATCGTATATCTCACGGTAATAGCCGTTCTTGTTCCTGATAAGTTCGTCGTGAGTGCCCATTTCGGAAATTTTTCCGTCTTTGAGAATTATTATCTTATCGGCGTCCTTGGCGGAAGAAATTCTCTGGGCGATTATTATTTTCGTGCATTTGAAATCAAGATCGGCAAGATTTTCCTGAATGTGCTTTTCCGTTTCAAGATCGACCGCCGAAGTAGTATCGTCAAGGATAAGTACAGCCGGACGTATTGCAAGCGCCCTTGCAAGGGAAAGCCTCTGCTTCTGACCGCCGGAAAGCCCCACGCCTCTTTCACCGACGATCGTATCGTAGCCATCATTCAGGTCGTGGATAAATCCGTCCGCATCGGCGGCTTTTGCAAAGCGGTAAACGTCCTCGTCGGGCATACTGCTGTTGCCAAAAGAAATATTTCCCTCAATGGTGTCCGACCATAGAAGAACATCCTGCATAGCCATGCCGATATTTTTTCTGAGAGTTTCCAGCTTTATAAAGCGTACATTCACGCCGTCCACAAGGATCTCGCCCTTCTGTGGGTCATAAAGCCTTGGTATAAGGTTCACAAGAGAGGTCTTTCCGGAACCCGTTTCGCCCATGATCGCAACGGTCTCGCCGGCTTTTATGCTGAAACTTACATCATTAAGCACGATATTGTCGCCGTATCCGAATGTAACGTTCTTAAATTCAACATCACCTTTAAGGTGTTCGGGCATTTCCTTTGCGTCGGTGCGGTCAACTATAAACGGACGGGAATAATATACCTCGATTATCTTTGTTGCCGAAGCCATAAATCTTTGCAGATCGTTAACGAGAGTACCTACATTCCTCATAGGGTTGGAAAGCGTCCATATAAGACCGCTGAACGCTACATATTCACCCATGGTAAGGCGTCCGGAAATTACGAATAATCCTCCGGCGATAAGGTGAACAACGGTAAGCCCCTGCGCAGTTGTTTCGATAAACGGAAAGTATTTGAGCCATGTCATTGCGGAGTCCTTGTTGGCGGAGGCATAATCGGTGTTCTTTTCCTGAAAGAGCTTTATTTCGTGATCCTCACGGGCAAAAGCGCGAACAACGCGGTTGCCGGCAATATTTTCCTGAGCACGGGTATTCAGGTCGGAAAGTTTTTCACGGAGCGTTACATATTTTGGACCTACTTCCTTGCGGAAGATGCCGGATATAATGAATATAAGCGGAGTCAGCGCCAGTAAGCAGAGAGCCATGAGCGGATCAAGATAAAAGAAGTATATGGTGGTTGTGGTAAAAAGCACCAGACTTTCCAACAGGGTCTTGATTATCCATGCCACGCTGTGGCGTACCATATCTATATCTCCGGAAAGGCGCGTCATAATATCGCCCGTGCGGTTCTTGTCATAGAATGTCATATCCTGCCGCTGAACGTTGGCAAAAAGGAAATTCCTGATCTTTGCAAGCATACCCTGCGAACATTTTTCGTAAAGCATATTTGCATTGAACTGGATAACCGTTCTTGTAAAGGTGAACAGTACCATTCCGCAGCAGAGCATTATCAGCAGACGGCTGTTATTGCTTAGATTTTCAGCGGCATTGTCGTTATAAATAAAGGTATCGACTATCTGCTGGCTGAAAACAGGATTTGAAATGTACATCATCTGGGCAATGACGGTAAGGCAAAGAGCAAATATGTACTTTCCCCGGAAGCCTTTTAAATTTTCCCATATCCATTTTATCTGGAACATTGCGTATCCCTCCGTTCAATGGGCGGCGTTTTAGCGATTACCGCTTATTTTATCACATAAACCTGAAAAATAAAAGGGGTTTTATCAAATTTCACCATTGACATTTGCAACGAATTTTTTGTTATTTTGTCGGCTTGTTTTGTTAATATTTTCCTTAAACGTTTACGCAGAAGAATAACAATTGCCGATAACTAAAAAATGAGGAAAATTTTTGGGCAATATCCAACAAACTCTATTGACTTTTTTGAGCGAATATGATAAAATTATTAAAATTTATCACAAAGGAGTTTTTGCTATGGTAGACGTAAAAAACAGGTGGGCATTCATAACCGGAGCGGCAAGAGGGATAGGTTATCTTACCGCGTTATTTATGGCTGAACGCGGCTGTAATCTTATACTTCACAGCAGAGATATTTCCCATACGGAAAAAATTCTTTCCGAAGTAAAAGCAATGGGCGTGCAGGCTTATGCCGTGGCGGCGGAGCTGTCCGACCCGGACAGTGTAAAAACCATGCTTGAAGAAATAGATTCATTCGGCGTTGACGTTGATATCGTAATGAACAACGCCGGTATGCAGATAGCTTACAGGAACGATTATTTCAAAACTCCCGTTGAGGATTATACGGAGAGTTTCAAGATAAATACGATCGCCCCTGCACTGATATGCTATCATTTTATGCCGAAAATGATAAAGCGCGGTTTCGGCAGGATAATCAACACCACCAGCGGCATTGCGCTTGAGCCTGAGCAGGCGGGATATTCCGCCAGCAAAGCCGCTCTTGATAAAATTACTATCGACCTTGGTTCAACTGTAGAGGGAACGGACGTTATGATAAATCTTACCGATCCCGGCTGGTGCAGAACGGATCTGGGAGGTCCTCATGCTCCAAATGCGCCGGAAAGCGCTATACCGGGCATTGCCGTAGGAGCATTTGCAGATGATAAAAAGTCCGGGCGCTATCTAAATGCGCCGTATTTTTCCGGAATGACCATTGAGGAAGCGGTCGCTAAGGCGGAAGCCGAATTTGACAGTCCGTATAAAAAATGATCACCGTAAAAATATTCTTCCGGATAACGGGCAGTGGGAAACCGCTGCCCGAACGTTTTGTGTCATTAAACTTTTTTGCGCATATAATGAATTGGAACGCACGATATCATCGGCGTTTATACCGAACTTTGATCTGATCTTAGTATTATGATCTATCTGGAGGAATAAAATGAACAACAGACAAATCTTTTACGGCGGCTGCGGCTGTGAAAACAACGGCTGCGCAGATCCCGGAGAAAAGAATTCTTTTTGTATAAAATTTCCGCCCGGACCTCAGGGACCTCAAGGTGAGCAAGGTCCTATAGGACCTCAGGGACCAATAGGCGAACCCGGTCCAACAGGCGCAACAGGTCCGCAAGGTCCACAGGGTGAACCCGGTCCAACAGGTGCAACAGGTCCGCAAGGTCCACA
>CANQZR010000115.1 GCA_947628405.1 uncultured Clostridia bacterium | reverse complement strand
GAGAGCGTTCCCCTTGGCACTAACAATTACTATAGTTTAAGTCTTGCCAAACAGCCCAGTGAGCTGTTTGGCAACATCTATTAATAAATTTTGCTTTTTCCAAAACAGTCCACCGGACTGTTTTGGAAATTCTGAATTTTGCGCGAAGCGCAAAATTATCATTTATTGGTAAGTTAAAAAATTATCAATGAAAATCAGTCTTTGTTGTGACATATCATTGCGAAAAAATCATCGGCGCACTGAATAACTCCGAATTTTTCAGGTACACTAACAGAAACGAATAAAAAAGGAGCCTTATTATGGCAAGAAAAATTTCGCGCAATACATTTATCATGGATTCTCCGCCTACGATACGCAGCTTTTCTTCCACGGTCGGAAAAAAAGAGGGCGAAGGACCGCTTTCACAGTATTTTGACGAAATAGAGCAGGACGCTTATTTCGGTCAGAAAACATGGGAGCAAGCCGAAAGCGAACTGATGAAGCGTACCGTCGTAAGAGCAGTTTCAAAAGCAGGCATTTCCAATGACGAGGTAGACTATATGTTTGCAGGCGATCTTCTTAATCAGTGTATAAGCTCTACTTACGGACTTAGAGATCTCAACATTCCGCTTCTGGGGCTTTACGGAGCCTGCTCCACTATGTCGGAGGGGCTTGTGCTCGCTTCGCTAATGACGGACAGCGGACTCGGAGAAAATATAGCGGCGGTGACATCTTCCCATTTCTGCACCGCGGAAAGGCAGTTTCGATTTCCGCTTTCATACGGTTCTGTCAGGACGCCTACCGCACAATGGACCTGTACCGCTTCCGGTGCCGTGGTACTGTCCCCCAAGACTACCTCCCCTTTCATACGCGCTGCTACAATAGGAAAAATAGTTGATATGGGCGTTACCGATGCAAATAATATGGGCGCGGCAATGGCGCCTGCGGCTGCTTATGTGATAAAGACTTTCCTGCATGATACGTCAATGTCGCCTTCCGACTTTGACGCTATCGTGACCGGCGACCTTGGAAAGGTAGGGAGCGAGCTTCTTACAGAGCTTCTGCAGAGCGAAGGCATAGATATCTCGGCTCAGCACAAGGACTGTGGGGTAATGATGTTCGACCTTGAAGCGCAGGACGTTCATGCAGGAGGTTCCGGCTGCGGCTGTTCTGCGTCGGTGCTGTGCGGATATTTTCTTCCTAAAATACGCACGGGAGAGATGAAAAACATACTTTTCTGCGCGACCGGAGCGCTGATGTCCCCGACCGCTTCGCAGCAGGGAGAAAGCATACCTTCTATATCACACGCAGTATTCATTTCCGCCGAAAGCAGCACCGGCGGCGGTCAATAATTTTTATGGAGGAACGGATATGTTTATGAATTATTTATGGGCTTTTGTTATCGGAGGGATACTCTGCGCCATAGGTCAGGCTCTTATAGACTACACCAAGCTGACGCCTGCAAGGATACTTGTATCATATGTAGTGGCAGGAGTAGTTCTGGGAGCGTTCGGACTGTACAGACCTCTTGTAGACTTTGCCGGCGCCGGGGCAAGCGTGCCGCTTACAGGTTTCGGCAATATACTTGTGGAGGGTGTTCAGCAGGCGGTAGATGAAAGGGGATTTATAGGCGTTCTTACAGGCGGACTTACCGGAGCGGCAGGAGGTATCACCGCCGCGATACTGTTCGGGCTTGCGATCGCCCTGATATTCAGATCAAAGGAAAAATAAAAAAGGCGGAAAGGATATCCTTTCCGCCTGATATTTTGTTTATTAATACATTCCGCCTGCAGGCATTGCCGGAGCAGCCGGAGTTTCCTCCTTGATGTCGGCAACAAGGCTCTCGGTAGTAAGGACCATTGCTGCAACGGAAGCTGCATTCTGAAGAGCAGAACGTGTTACCTTGGTCGGGTCAACGATACCGGCAGGTATCATATCGCCGAATACTTCGTTGTATGCGTCAAAGCCGTAGCCGACTTTTCTGGAACGAACGATCTTGTCAAGGATAACGCTTCCTTCAAGACCGGCATTAGCTGCGATCTGGCGAACGGGTTCTTCAAGAGCCTTGAGAACGATAGCTGCGCCTGTCTTTTCATCACCGGAAAGGGAAGAAGTAAGCTTGGAAACTGCCGGCATTGCGTTTACATAAGCCGTTCCGCCGCCTGCTACGATACCTTCTTCAACTGCTGCTTTTGTAGCTGCGAGAGCGTCCTCGATACGGAGCTTCTTTTCTTTCATTTCGATCTCTGTAGCAGCGCCGACTTTGATAACGGCTACGCCGCCGCTGAGTTTTGCAAGTCTTTCCTGAAGTTTTTCCTTGTCGAAATCGGAAGTTGTAGCTTCGATCTGGGTCTTGATCTGACCTATGCGGTCCTTTATGGCTTTCTTGTCGCCCACGCCGTCAACGATTATGGTATTTTCCTTTGTTACCTTGACCTGCTTAGCACGTCCGAGCTGAGCAACTTCGGTGTCTTTGAGTTCAAGACCTACTTCTTCAGAAATTACCTGACCGCCTGTAAGGATCGCTATATCCTGAAGCATTTCCTTTCTTCTGTCGCCAAATCCGGGAGCCTTTACGGCAACGCAGGTGAATGTTCCGCGGAGTTTGTTTACGATAAGTGTTGACAGAGCCTCGCCTTCGATATCTTCGGCAATGATAACAAGTTTCTTGCCGCTCTGTACTATCTGTTCAAGGAGAGGGAGGATCTCCTGGATAGAAGAGATCTTCTTGTCTGTAATAAGAATGTAAGCGTCGTCAATGACAGCTTCCATTTTATCTGTGTCTGTGACCATATAAGGCGTGATGTATCCGCGGTCGAACTGCATACCTTCAACGACTTCGGAGTAAGTTTCGGCAGTTTTGGATTCTTCGATAGTGATAACACCGTCGGATGTAACTTTCTCCATAGCGTCAGCGATCAGCTTTCCGACGTCTTCGTCAGCCGCGGAGATCGCCGCAACATTTGCTATCTCGGCAGAGCCTGCTACTTCCTTGGAATTTGCCTTTATAGCGTCAACTGCGGTATCTACAGCCTTAGCCATGCCTTTCTTGACGATCATAGGATTTGCGCCTGCGGCAATATTCTTCATACCCTCGCGGATAAGAGCCTGTGCAAGCAGGGTAGCTGTTGTAGTACCATCGCCGGCAGCGTCGTTCGTCTTGGTAGCGACTTCCTTTACGAGCTGAGCGCCCATGTTCTCAAAAGCGTCCTCAAGTTCGATCTCCTTGGCAATGGTAACGCCGTCGTTGGTGATAAGGGGAGCGCCGAACTTCTTGTCAAGAACAACGTTTCTGCCCTTAGGTCCGAGTGTGATCTTAACGGTGTCGGCAAGTTTATTGATGCCTGCCTGCAAAGATTTTCTTGCTTCCTCACCGTAAATAATATCTTTAGCCATGATAGATTATCTCCTTTACAAATATATTAATGCAACGTTCCGGACTTATTCAACTACAGCAAGTATATCGTCCTGACGGAGGATAGTATACTCAACGCCGTCGACTTTTACTTCTGTTCCGCTGTACTTGGAAATAAGGACTTTCTGTCCTTTTTTGACGAACATTTTAACTTCTTTTCCGTCAACGACACCGCCGGGACCTACTTCTACGATCTCTGCGATCTGGGGTTTTTCCTTAGCGCTTCCTGCGAGAATGATACCGCTTTTGGTAGTTTCCTCGGCTTCGGTCATTTTGATGACGACTCTGTCAGCAAGTGGTTTGATAGTCATAATAAAAAACTCCTTTCGGCTTTTGGTGTATATTCAATTTTCCTGTGCAGATAGCTTCGGAAGAATGAATTAGCACTTTATACATCAATGTGTTAGCACTCGTTTAATTTGAGTGCTAATTATATTTTACCAGTATTTCTGTAAAAATCAAGGGGTTTTATAAGATTTTATAATAATTCAGCGAATTAAATAAAAAAGCCCATATTTTTTAACTGTTTTTATAAATACTGCATAAATGATAATTTTGCGCGAAGCGCAAAATTATCATTTACTTAAAATCACTCCTTATCTTTGATAACGCTATTGAAAAATTCAAATTATATCAAAAATATGATATAAAAGACAAAATTATGATATTTTTTCGCCGGAATAAGTGCTAAAGTATAGTTACAATATTTTGGAGCGTAAACCAAAAATTAAAGGAGAAGTGATATTATGAAAACCAAAAGAATGATAGCTTTTGTTTCCGCACTTACACTTATCGGTTCAATGGCTGCAGGCTGTTCTTCCGACGGAACGAGCGGAACAACTGAAACTACCACAGCATCTACCGCTCCCAAGGAGCTGAACGAAGAGGACAAAGCCGCTCTCGAAAACGTTGTAGTTGAAGACGCTGAAACACTTGAAAACCCAACCGTTCGCTGGCTGGCTACATATGACATAAATCCGGCTGACGGCAAGCCCAAAATGCCCGCTCTTGAAATGTTCGAGACACAGTACGGCGGAAAGATCGAATATATCCCCTGCACATATAACGAACGTTACGACAAACTTGCTACAATGCTTGTCGGCGGCGACGCTCCTGATATGTTCCCTGCACAGGAATTTGATACGTTCCCAAGCCGAGTTCTTGAGGGTAAATTCCAGCCTTGGGACGATTATCTTGACTTTAACGACGAAGCTCTCTGGGCGGGTGTTCCCGGTGCAAAAGCACTTTCCGAGATGCACGTTCTCAAAGGCAAACACTACGTTGCTGCTGTAGGAACATATTCTTCCTGCGTTATGGTATACAACAAGAATACCATTGAAGAAAACGGTCTTGACGATCCTGCCGAACTCCTTGCAGAAGATAACTGGACATGGGATACATTCAAGAAGATGTGCACCGACTATTGCAGCCGTGAAGAAGATAAATTTGCTTATGACAGCTGGTATTTTGAAAGAGCGTTGCTCCTTACAACAGGCGTTGCTCCCGTTGGTATGTCAGACGGCAAACTGGTCAACAACCTTGCAAGCCCCGAAGTAGAACGTGCAGAAAACTTTATGTACGACCTCAAGGCAAACGATCTGCCTCTTCCTAAGGCTGAATTTGACTGGACAGAACACGCAGAGCGTATAGGCGAAGGCAAAACATTGTTCCTGCCTATCGGAACATGGGCTCTGTGGGGCGATCCTCAGTATGCTGAAAAGTTCGGCAAGCCGGGCGAGATCATGTTTGTTCCTATGCCGAGAGATCCGGACGCTGACGCTTACTATCTGCCCTCCAGCATGGACGCTTATT
>CANQZR010000114.1 GCA_947628405.1 uncultured Clostridia bacterium | reverse complement strand
TCTTTCCGCGGAGGATAGAAGCTGCCTGTGCTGCTACACGTCCGAGAGACTTGTCCGCAGCGTCAAGAACATACCATTTACGGCTGATCTCGTTTGCCTTAGGCATATAGGTTGACATAATGATTCTCCTCTTCAATAGATTTTTGTCCGTCCACGAAGCGCCCTACCTTGCTCCGATGGGCGGGATTCGTTTATACGACACAACATTGACAATTATACACGCTAATATTTTCAAAGTCAACAGTCAAATTGCCGAATTTTTAAAATATATCCCTCAATCTCTCCATATCTCTGCAAATTGCTTCAAATCTCTCTGTTTCTCGCATTTCATTTTATTTTTTAAAATTTGTGGAAAATGCCTATTTACCGTGCTTTACAGGGGATAATTTAGTTTATTGGACTGTTCATTTTGCTGAAAAGCCGCAGTGTATTTTCCATTGTCTGCTTAGCGACAAGCTCGGCGGAGACGCCTTTGACCTCCGCGATCTTACGGATAATGTGGACTATCATGCTGCTGTCGCAGCGTTTGCCGCGTTCCGGTTCGGGAGCCATATAGGGACAGTCCGTTTCCAGCATAAGGCGGTCAAGCGGAACGGCTTCAAGGGCTTCTATTGATCTTCTGGCGTTTTTGAATGTAAGGACTCCGGTAAAGCTTATATTCATTCCCAGCGCAAGCACCTGCCTTGCGGTTTCTGCGGAGCCGGAAAAGCAGTGCATCACGCCGTTTACCTTGCTTCTTTTTCTGAGAATATCCATAGTGTCCTCGGTGGCGTCGCGGGAATGTATTACCACCGGCAGTGAAAGCTCCTGTGCAAGATCGAGCTGCTCCTCAAAGAATTTTTTCTGGATCTCGGGATCGTACCCCTCGTAATGGTAATCAAGACCTATTTCGCCTATTGCGACTGTTTTGGGGAGCCGCGCCCATTCTCTCAATCTGTCAAGGTGATCCTCGGGAACTCCCTCAACGTCCTCAGGGTGTATTCCTACCGCGGCATATACAAAGGGGTATTTTTGGGAATATTCAACGGAGATCCGTGAGCGTTCCATATTACAGCCCATATTGACTATATTTTTTACTCCTGCTTTGTGTATGCGTTCCAGAAGCTCGTCTCTGTCGGGATCGAATTGTTCCGCGTCATAGTGTGCATGAGAGTCGATGTATTCGAGCATAGTATAACATTCCTTTCATTTAAATATAATACTGCGCCTGTGCCTTGAACATTTCGGCGTAAATGCCGTCATGACGGCGGACAAGCTCGTCATGCGTGCCGTACTCTTTTATCGTTCCCCCGGAAAATACCGCAATATGATCGCAGAACTTGCAGGAGGATAATCTGTGGGAAATGTACACCGCTGTTTTTCCGTGAACAAGATCGTTGAACTGACGGTAAATATCGTATTCCGCGACAGGATCGAGCGCCGCCGTAGGTTCGTCAAGGATTACAACGGGAGCATTTTTATAAAGCGCACGGGCGATCGCCATTTTCTGCTGTTCTCCGCCTGAAAGTTCCACGCCCTCCTTGTCGAACATCTTGAACATCATGGTATCCTTGCCTTTGGGGAGCGAATTTATTTTGTCAAGTATTCCCGTCTTGCGGAAAAGCTCGTCAACTTCTTCCGCATTTCCTTTTTCTCCGAGAAGTATATTATCCTGTGCGGAAAATGCCAGCAGCATGAAATCCTGAAAAACTACCGAGAAAAGCTTCATGTATTCTTCATAATCGTATTCGCGGATATTTACGCCGTCAAGGAGAATTTCTCCGCTGTCAACATCGTAAAGGCGGCATAACAGCTTTATGAATGTTGTTTTTCCTGCGCCGTTCAGACCGACTACCGAAAGCTTCTCTCCGCTTTTTAGTTTTATTGAAACATTTTTCAGCACCTGAACATTTGTATGCGGATAGGAGAACGTTACATTGCGAAATTCGATCTCGTGACCGCCTTTTATGTCTGAAATTTTCCTGTCTCCCTTTTCAAGGGCGGGAGGATATTCCATGAATTTTATAAATTCGCACATATAACCGCTGCGTTTTACAATGTCCTGAACGCCAAGAATTATCGCCTGAATTGACGAACTTAACGTTCCTGCCGCGCTTATCAGCTGTGAAAAAGTTCCCACGGTAATTTTGCCCGTAATTGCAAGTATGCCAAGATATAAATATGTTGCAAAGTCCCGGAGGGAATTTGTTCCCGCGTCGGCAATATCAAGAGAATATTTTTCATAAGATGTTTTTTCCTGATCCTGCCTGAGACGTTCATAATTGTTCCCTGCATTCGTCATCATCATATCCGCCGCGTCGTAAAGACGTATATCCTTTGCAAATCTGAACTGGTCAAGCTGCCATTCGATATAATCGTAAATACGGTTCCTTTTTGCAAGCTCCTTGAAAAATTTAATATCTATCTTGTTTTTCTTGTTGTTGATGAGCGCTGAGACCGCAAGCAGGACAGCTATTACTGCAAGCAGCACCGGAGCGGCGAAAATTATCACCGTAATTACTCCCAAAAGTTTTATAACATTTGAAAGTATTGTAAAAAATCCTTTTGCGATCTCGTGCGCGCCGCCGGACCAGGCTATTCCCTCGCGGGCTTTCTGTATCTGGTCGAGAGCGTCCTTGTCCTCGGTAAGGGTGAAGTCGATCTCCATGCAAAGCCGCGAAGCCTGCTCGGTTTCCATATTAAGAAAATAGTCCGCGTATTTTTCCAGATGAATGGTCGTGCAGCTTGCAAGACAGCTTATCAAAACGCCCGAAATGACCATTACCGTGCCGATAACTGCGGCTTTTTTGAAGTCTCTGTCATTCACAAGCGTATCTATAAGCATCGGCATGAGCAGGATATTTGCAAATGGCTGAAGCGCGGAGAAAATAACATTCAGTGCGGAAAATACAAAGTAACTTTTCTTGTTCTGCCATATTTCACCCATACAGTGCTTTAATGCACGAAATGCAAGAGATCTTTCTTTTGCTTTATCCGACATCTGTCATCACCTCGCTATCTTCGGGAATGTCGAATATATCCTTATCCTCAACATAATATTGCGCCTGAACGTTGAACATTTCGGAATACGCTCCGCCCAGAGCCATAAGCTCGTCGTGCGTTCCCGCTTCCACCATTTCTCCCGCCTTGAACATTGCCACTCTGTCGCAGAAACGCGTTGACGAAAGTCTGTGGGAAATATAAACCGCCGTTTTATTCCCCACCATATCGTTGAAGCTGCGGTACAGACGGTATTCCGCAAGTGCGTCAAGAGCGGCTGTGGGTTCGTCCAGAACTATTATCGGAGCGTTTTTGTATAAAGCTCTTGCAAGGGCAAGCTTCTGCTTTTCGCCGCCGGAAAGGTCTATGCCGTCGTCGTAAAGAACTTTCAGTATCTGAGTATCAATTCCCTTTTCGAGAGAATCCACCTTTTCGGAAAGTCCCGCCGAGGCAAGACATTTTTCCGCAAAAGCCCTGTCGGTCTTTTCTGCGGGGGACATGGAAACATTCTCCGACATTGTCTGGGCGAACATTACCACGTCCTGAAAAGCAGGAGAGAACAGGCGGAAATATTCCTCGCGGTCAAATTCGCGAATGTCGGTGCCGTTCATTAAAATTTTCCCGTCGGTAACATCATAAAGCCGCAAAAGAAGCTTTATGAATGTGGTTTTTCCCGCGCCGTTCAAGCCGACTACCGCAAGCTTTTCTCCTGCGGAAAGCGTTAAATTCACATTTTTAAGAGCATAAGTCTCCTGACCTTTGTATTTAAAGGAAACATTTTCAAATACAAAAGTATATTTGTCTGCTTTGGGAACGGGCTTGCCGCCTTTTTTGCCTGTGGGAATATCCATAAAGCTGCGGAAATCATCGGTGTGAGCGGAACGTTCACGGATACCCATAAACGCGGCAAGAATATTTCCGACAGCGCCTGAAAATGTATTTGCGCTTGCAAAATAAAGCGTGAAATCGCCTATGGATATTCCGTCCGAAATAACGCCGTTTATAAGCCATAGAACCGTGATCATATCCCTTGCGAGGGTTATTCCGTGAGTAAAAATGGTGTTGTATATCCAGTATTGGCGGGACTTTTTCCAGTGTTCAAGCTCAATGGCGTTTACCTCGTGCTGTTTGGCAGAAAGGAAATTTTTCATGCCGAAAAGCCGTATATCCTTTGCAAAAGTGAAATCTGTGGTAACGTTCTCCATATATTGCAGTTTACGCCAGTGAGGAGCCATAGCGTCCCACATTTCCTTTTTGTCCTTGCGGCGTATGTATTCAAAGAATATGAACTGTATCCCGCTGAGTACAAAGATAACAAGAATTATCCGCGGATCGAAAGTGATCATAATTGCAATTGCCGTGATGATCGAGGCGAGCTGCAAAAGCATATTCTGAATATACGTCATCATTCCCTGAACGCCTTGCCACTCGTTGCTGCTGGCACGCTTTGCCTTTTGCAGGCGATCCAGCATTTCGGGAGTTTCAAGGCTCTCGTACTCCATGTCCATGACCTTTTGCAGACGTTCTAAAACTATCATTCGTCTGGTATGACTGAATCCGAGATTTGTTTTCAGGTTTGAAAAATTGTTCAGCCACATCAGGAAAAATCCTGCGGCGGCAGTTCCGATAGTAAGGTACAGCAGCGGCAGAATATTTCCCTCGCCGCTTGCCTGACGTTCTATCATGTCGATAACGAGTTTTCCGATAAAGCTCCACAGATAGGAGAGTGCCGCACCTGCAATCGCACCGGTGGCAATGAAAAACAACGCAGACTTGCGGTATTTTGCGACCTTTCCGAGAACGAAACGGCAGTTGCTGAATGTGCCGTAGTCCTTGTGGAATTCATCGGTATTTTCCTCTTTTTTATTTTTCTGAAATAACATAAGACCTCCTAAAAAAACAAAAAGGGACGTTTCCCGAAAGAAACGCCCGCGCGACAAGCTTATCTATCCGCGATCAGCTTATGAAAAAGCATAGAGGCGGACAGGCAAAGTGTTCTTCCGAAAATAATTCTCCGAAATAATGATGTTATTATGATGTTTTGCAGGCATATTTGCTCTGAAAAATGCTCTGCGAACCAATGTGATGAAATAAAGAATATTATTACGTCTTGTGGACATACTTGCCGCCTCCTTTCCATAAATATGAAATCATTATATCACGCATTTAAGGTCATGTCAAGTAGTAAAATAAATTTTTTTAAATTTATTATTTTGCGCGAAGCGCAAAATATAAAGCTGGTCAAGCTGAGCACAGCTTGCGGATTCCAAAGGCAGAGCCTTTGGT
>CANQZR010000113.1 GCA_947628405.1 uncultured Clostridia bacterium | reverse complement strand
CACCGGCTCCTAAGCCTGCTCCTGCGCCTGCACCGGCTCCTAAGCCTGCTCCTGCACCTGCTCCGGCTCCTAAGCCTGCTCCTGCACCTGCTCCGGCTCCTAAGCCTGCACCTGCGCCTGCTCCGGCTCCAAAACCTGCTCCTGCACCTGCTCCGGCTCCAAAACCTGCTCCTGCGCCTGCTCCGGCTCCAAAGCCTGCTCCTGCACCTGCACCGGCTCCAAAGCCTGCTCCTGCGCCGGAAACAGAGCCTGCCGCAAAAACAATGCCGGAACCTATACCATTCCCGGAATCTACAAGACCTGCTCCTGTAAAGGAAATAAAAGATCTTGTTATACCGGAACGTGATGAGGAAGAAGAAGATTTCACTCCGGAAACCATTCCTGCTCCGCCTATAAGCGGTTCTGTAACAGTCGACGATATACTCGGACTTGACGAATACCTCGGCATAAGCGCCGATCAGATAAAGCATGAGGCTGACACAAAGCCTGCGGAAGAAGAAAAAACCGAAAAAGAACCGGAGCCTGTCAAGGAAGAAGGATCTATTCCGGAAATTGAGTCGATCCCTGAGATAGAGACCATTTCTTTATCTTCAATGGCGGATATAGAAGATCCTGATGAAGATGTGATAAATTCCATTCCTGACGAAATAACCCAGACAAAGCCGGCTGAAATAGACGAGCTGATAATTCCGGAAAATGTTCATCAGTTAGTGGAAGAACCTAAGATAGTAACAAAATTCTTCCGCTCGGATAATGAACCCTCCGAGCCTAAAAAGGAAGCTTCCCGGAACACTTATCGTCCGGAAGCTGCCGAGATCTCAGAGACGGACAATTCACCCGATGACGAAGCAGAGCCTATCATTGAAAAGAGCGGCATTGATATGTCACTTGATGAATTTGAAACTGCTATGAAGAAGCTGAAATCAATGCTTGACAACGGCGTTATAACTCAGAGCGAATTTGCTCAGGAAAAGAGAAGACTCCTTTCCAATCTGTACTGATATAAAACTTGCAAAAAACTGCTGCGCGGATATCCGCACAGCAGTTTTATTTTTATGCTGTTTAATTACTGATATTGTTCGCTTAAATAAAGCGAAACTCTTGACTGGATAAGACTTGCCGTTTCATCGGCTGATTTTCCTCCCTGCGCAAATGCGGAAACTTCTTCATTTACGATCTTATTAATGTTCTGATCCGATTGTGATAAAGTATCCACCGAGCAGAGATAATCTATATAACGGTGAATATCATCTTCGGATACGTCCGTGTTTTTTAGTTCAACACTGTTCATACTCATAGAGGATTCCCTGTCAACAAGCTCTCCGTTTTCATTGAACGTTTTATACGGGATAGTATACTGTATTCCGAGATTTTCCAAGTCCTCTTTCAGAACAGGGAAGCCAAACACAAATCCTGATGTCCAGCGCTTTTCAATGTAATGTTCGTCATTTATAGGGTCAAAAAGATCTATCTCTTCTTCATAGACCATATCTTCAATAGTCTTTTTGATAAACTCCCACGCACCCTCTTTATATTCGGAATCGGCTGCAATGCTTACTTGTGGGTTTAATTGCAGTATGCCGTTTACGCCGTCCTTACCGGGGAATCCCACAAATGCCGCGTCCTCATGGAGAAGTCCGTTTTCAATGTAATTGAAATCAGTAAAACCGTTTAAATTATTTAAATTTGCCGACATCAATAATGCCTTGTCTTCTCCTACCATCATCTCGATCTCATCAAAAGCCGTGTAATCGGTTATCTCGGCAGGATATTCCAAAGACCTTTCAAGAATTTCCTTGAACTCCTCGGAATCATAATTGCAGGTACCGTTTTTATAGTCAACAAAGCTGCTGTACTGCAAAGCATCGGAAATAAAAGCCTCTCGCGTTTCATCATCACTTATAAGCGCCGCTCCCTCCGGCATAGCCGCAAGAAGTTCGTCCGCCTTTTCAAATGTCAGCGTATCAATTCCTGCAAGTCTTGAAGATTTTCCAACAAATGTATCAACATAAAAACTCAGTGCAAAGCTGTACAGTTTACCGTCACGTTCCAGTGTAGAAAACATATTGGGTATAAATTTATCGCGTGTGTATTCCGGATCATTATCAATAAGTTCGTAAATGTCCGCAAAAAGGTTCTTATTAACATAGCTGTCGTAAGGCATACTGCTGTCCAGAAGCAGGATATCGGGAATATTTCCGGAAATAAGTTCGTTATTGAAATTGGTAAGCGCTTTGTCATAATCATCATATAAAGTACTGTTTTCATCAGCATAACATACCGCACTTATGGCATATTCTTCATTTTCTCGGTTAAATTCCGCAATTGCCGTGCGCCATGACTGATCCAGACTGAAGCAGCCAAGGGTCAGCACCTTTTTGGGCGCGACTTCGCTTGCGTCAACAGGTACGATATGCGAACATACAAAACCGTTTTTTCTTGCGGAATTTGTATATCCTCCCGTTACAAAAGAACCGTCGTCACAGGCGATTATATAATCTATCTGGTTTGTGTCAACGCCGATATTCAGCAGATTAATTACCTGCTCCTTTTCAAGAGTATCTGCTTCAGGAGCACCGACACGGTAGCCCGCAACTCCCGTATTTGTCTGAGCATAACAGAGATAATCGCCGCTGCCCGAGCTTACAGTATTTACATATGTTTCGGGAAGAACATATTCCGTTCCGAAGCCCTTGGTGTTAACATCTATCTCCATGATCTTTGTTGAAGAATTTCCACGGTATGAACTGTAACAAACCGCAGGTACGCCTGTATTTGTAAGTATTATCCCTCGAGTGTAACCCATTGAAGTATCGAGTTTATCGGTTACAAACAGAAAATTGCCCTCTTTGTCAAAGGCTTTTACGCAGTCGTTGAGCTGAATAAAAATATTTCCGTCACTGTCGCTTACGCAGCTGTTTATGTATTGTCCCCCGTCAATATCCGATTTGGTCATAATATCTGGCATTTCCTTGTCGCTTATCTGATTTCCGTCAGGGTCAAAAGTCATAAGATGATAATTACTTGTTCCGCTGCCCTGCTCCACAATAGCGGAAATATTTCCGCTTTCGTCAGCAATTATCGAATTTCTTACAATATTTACATAAGTATCCGGGTTATCCTTACTATCGTAAACAAGTATTTTGTTCTGAACATTTCCCGTTTCGTCAAGTGCGGCAATATACAATTTATAATAGTATGTATCTTCGCCGTTTTCGTCCTTGTCGGTAATATAGTCGCTGTATTCGCTGTAGAACATACCGTTTTGATAGGAGAGCTCATACAGCATCATATCGTCGTCCGGTTCAAGCTCGGTAACTTTGAAAGCCCGTTCCTTAACGGCTTCTTCCTCGGAAATTTTCTGGATACTTCCGCCGCCGTTATTGTTGTTATTATTGGTATTTCCGCTTCCGCCGTCCTCTTTTTTACACCCCGAAAACGCCGACAGCATTGTAAAAGCCGCCGTAAGTATACAAAGCGATCTCCTTAAATTCAAATTCATCTGAACACTTCCTTTTTAATTCGATAAAATAAGTATATCATACCAAAAAAATGATTTCAATAAATGTAACCGCTTTGTAATCGTATGTAACCGAATTGTAATTATATATGGTCGGTTTGTAATTATATGTAATCAATTTGTAATTTTTCTGTAACCGTTAAATATTGCGGACAAATAAAACTGCCACATATGCTGATATTGTTGCTTTTCAGCAAAATATATCAGAAATATTATGAAAAATTGTAATATATAACAAAATGTTCATAAGCCTATTGACAAGTATGTCGCGCCGTGATATACTCGAATCATGATATATGTCACGGTATGACATATCGAGCCGCGACAGAACAACCCACGGAATATATTATTTTAAAAGGAGAATTACCATGAATAATGTTTTGGAACAATTTATCGGCAAGGAATGTATTGTTTATACCATAAGCAACCCGTCAGCAGTTGAGGGAACGATCACTTCCGCCGAAAACGGCTGGATAACCGTAAAGCCTTTCAACAGCGAGGGGCTTAACATGGTGAACTGCGAATATGTTACCTATATCCGCGAATATCCAAGAAATAAAAAGGGCAAACGCAAAGCGATATTCTATTGATCGGAGGGATAAAAATGAATTATCCGACAGGGTACATAATATGGTTCGCAGTAATTTTTTGCATTGTACTTCCTATGCTCCGGACGAAAAAAGCGGTCATACAGCAGATATTCAAAAAGCAACGTGAAAAAATTATCAATAATATTATGGAAATAATTCCTGCATATTTCGGGAAAGAATGTAATATAAAGATCCCGGACAAAACATTAAAAGGCGTTCCCGAATCCGCGGAAAGCGGCTGGATAGCAATGCGGATAAACGGCGAATTGCAGATAATAAACGGCAAATATATCAGCGGAATAACTTTGATAAAATAAATTTAAGAACAGGAGGATATTTCCTTGCTTGATATTGAAAAATTAAAAAAGAATTATCTTCCCATGACGGAGACTGCGTTTTATATCCTGCTTTCGTTAAGCGAACCAAGGCATGGTTACGGAATTGCAAAATATGTTTCCGAACTTACGGAAAGCCGCATAAAATTAGGTTCGGGAACTATTTACGGAACACTTACAAAAATGCAGCGTGACGGTCTTATCCGTATATTTGACGACAGCGATAAAAAGGTAATTTATGAAATTACAGAAAACGGAGCAGAACTTCTGCGCGCTGAAATTGCGCGTATAAAATGCATTTATTCCGACGCTGTAAAGGAAGAAAATAAATTTGACGATATAGGAGAAAAATAAAATGAAAAAGAAATTTTTCCCGTTATGGTTCATAAATGTAATAAATATCGAAGAAAAACTTATGAAGCTTTCCGGAAACGGTCTGCACCTTTCGGATATGTCTTACGGCGTGGGAATTTTTACTTTTGAAGAGGGGGAAAATAAAAAGGAGCGTTACCGCATTTGCCTTTCCAAAAACTGCGGCGGCGAACCGCCCAAAGGGCTTGCGGCTTCAGGCTGGGAAAAGATCTGCGGCGGAAAAAATTATTATGTTGTAAAGAATCCCGATCCGGATGTTGAAAATGTTCCCTCTTATGAAAAGTGGAAATCTCAGGTGCGTATTTCGCTTTATATCGCGATCTTGTTCTTATGTTTTGGTCTGGGAATGTGTATAGGATATCTTTCCGCCTTGTCGGAAAAAATAGCAGCAGGAAAAGATATCAATATTTATTCGTTTATTTTTCCCACGGTATTATTTATTATCGGCGCGATTTTCGTTACGCTGCTTTTTATAAGCAACAGAAAACTTGCAAAAACAGACACCGATCTCGGCTTAAAAGG
>CANQZR010000112.1 GCA_947628405.1 uncultured Clostridia bacterium | reverse complement strand
TTCAGTCAAAATATTTATGATATGATAAAACAAACTGTTTTATTTAATGAGCCTGTAAATATAAGCACAAATGACGGTAATGCAGTTTTGATGAGTGAGAGTGATTACAGAGGTTTAATGGAAACATTATACCTATGCTCTATACCGGGAATGAAAGAAAAAATTCTTGAAAGTGCAAATACGCCGCTTGAGGAATGTGTTCCCGAAAGTGAGGTAAAATGGTAATTGTATAGAATAGTATATTCAAAAATTGCTTTGAAAGATATTGATAAGCTTAAATCTGCACATCTTGAAAAAACAGTAAAGGCACTTATTGATATAATTAAAGAAAATCCTTACCAAACGCCCCCACCATATGAAAAATTAGTTGGTGACATGAAGGGTTTATATTCAAGAAGAATAAATTATCATCATAGGCTTGTTTATAGTATTATTGATGATGAAAAAATTGTTAAAATAGTAAGCCTATGGACACATTATGAACGATATAATTGAAAGGAACTTTTATATGAAACTTCTGACACCCCCAATGGGTTGGAACAGTTGGGACTGCTACGGCGCAGCCGTCACCGAGGACATTGTAAGGCAGAACGCCGATTTTATGGCAAAACATCTCAAAAAATACGGTTGGGAATACGTTGTTGTGGACATTCAGTGGAGCGCCCCCGACGCAAAAAATCACGAATATCAGCCCTTTACCGAACTTTGCATGGACGAATATTCGCGCCTTATCCCCTCCGAAAAGCGTTTCCCCTCGGCGGTGGGAGGAAAGGGCTTTGCTCCCCTTGCGGAATATGTTCACTCCCTCGGTCTGAAATTCGGCATACATATTATGCGCGGTATTCCCCGTCAGGCTGTGCATAGAAACACCCCCATAAAAGGCGCGGACGTCACCGCCCGGCAGATAGCAAAAACTTCAAGCATTTGTGCATGGAACACCGATATGTACGGCGTTGATCCGTCAAAAAAAGGCGCAAAGGAATACTATAACAGTATTTTTGAACTTTACGCTTCATGGGGCGTTGATTTTATAAAATGCGACGATATCTGCCGCGAACTTCCCCATGAGGAGACGGAACTTATCCTTATGAGCGAATGCCTGCACAAATGCGGACGGGATATGGTTTTCAGCCTTTCCCCCGGACCTGCCCTTGTTGAAAAAGCCGAACTTTACAAGCAGACCGCAAATATGTGGCGTATCACCGATGATTTCTGGGATAAATGGGAGCTCCTTTACGATATGTTTTCCCGTGCAGAAAAATGGTGCATACACACGGGAGCGGGGCATTTTCCCGACGCGGATATGCTTCCCATAGGACCTATTTTACAGGATTACGGCAAGGAGAACCGCACGAAATTCACACAAGACGAGCAGATCACCATGATGACGCTGTGGAGCATTTTCCGTTCTCCACTTATGATAGGGGGAGAAATGACAGGTTTTGACGGCTTCACCATGGACCTTATCACAAATGGGGAAATACTGAAAATGCATAAAAATTCCCGTCATTCCCACCCGGTATGGAGAAGAATGATCGACGGGAACGAGCATATCCTATGGACTGCTGTAAGTTCGGAGGGCGGACAATACGCCGCCGTTTTCAACGCAGGAGAAAATGACAGTGAAGTAAAAATTTCCCTTTCCGACCTTGAAATTGAAAATTGTTCGGAGATCACCGAACTTTGGAGCGGAGAAAAAATTTCCGCAGGAAATGTTTTTGATATAAGGCTGAAAAGCCACGGAGCAAAGGCTTTTCTTATAAAATAGACCGATACAAAAAGCCGCCGGATAGACCGGCGGCTTTTCTCTATATTTTATATTATGCTTTTTCTATCATAAGGTCACATACAAGTTCGGAAAAGTCCAGCGGATCGTCTATCGTCATTCCCTCAATAAGCAGAGCCTGTGTATAAAGTATCTTGCTGTAGGCTTTGAGCTTTTCCCTGTCAGTCTCATAGAGCTTCTGAAGCGTCTTGAACATTGCGTGATCCGGATTGAGTTCAAGCACCTTTTCAGCCTTGACGGAATGGTCGTTGTTAGGCATTGCCGCAAAAGTTTTTTCCATATCAAGGGATATCTGTCCCTCGTTAGTCAGGCAGCACGGGTGGGTCTTTAGCCTCTCCGAAAGTCTTGCTTCCTTGATCTTGTCTCCAAGAGCGTCCTTGATGCAGGCAAAAAGATCCTTATTATCCTCGGCGAGCTTTTTAAATTCTTCCTTTTCTTCGGGAGTTTCTATATCAAGGTCAGAAGCGGAAACGGACTTGAACTGCTTTTCTTCATAGTTCATCAGCATCTGAATGGCAAATTCGTCCACGCTTTCGGTGAGATAGAGTATTTCATAGCCCTTGTCCTTGACAACTTCCGTCTGCGGCAGACAGTCTATCTTGGCAACGCTTTCACCGGCAGCGTAATAGATATACTTCTGATCTTCTTTCATACGGGAAACGTATTCGTCCAGCGTAACGAGTTTCTTTTCAAACGAGCTGTGGAACAGCAGCAGATCTTTCAGCAGATCCTTGTTTACGCCGTAACCGTTGTATATACCGAATTTTATCTGCAATCCGAACGATTTCCAGAATTTTTCATACTTTTCCCTGTCGTTTGTGAGCATTTTTTTCAGCTCGTTCTTGATAGTCCTTTCAAGCGACTTTGCAATAAGTTTCAGCTGTCTGTCGTGCTGGAGCATTTCACGGGAAATATTCAGCGACAGATCCTGTGAATCTACAAGACCTTTTACAAAAGAGAAATGATCCGGCAGCAGATCGGCGCACTTATCCATTATAAGCACTCCGCTGGAGAAAAGCTGCAAACCCTTTGTATATTCCTTTGTATAATAATCCATAGGCGCTTCCGACGGGATATAAAGCAGAGCGTCATATGTGGCGGTGCCTTCGGCTTTGGTGTGGATATGCGCAAGCGGTTCATTGTAATCGTAGAATTTTTCACGATAGAATTTGTTGTATTCCTCGTCGGTTATCTCGTTCTTGCTCTTTCTCCAGAGAGGTACCATACTGTTAAGAGTTTCGATCTCCCTGTGAGTGATATATTCGGGCGGAACGTCATCCGTACCCGTTCCCTCTTTAAGGTGGTCATGCTCCACTTCCATTTTTATAGGGAACCTGATGTAATCAGAATATTTCTTGACAAGAGACTTGATCTTCCATTCCATAAGATAATCGTCATAGCTCTCGTCGTCGGTGTTTTCTTTCATTTTCAGACGGATCTCCGTGCCGACGGTATCCTTGTCGCATTCTTCTATGGTATATCCCTCAACGCCTTCCGATCTCCATACATAAGCCTTGTCCTCGCCGTATGCTTTTGAACGGACTTCAACTTCCTTGGCTACCATGAACGCCGAATAGAAGCCGACGCCGAACTGACCTATGATATCTATATCCTCCGCGCCGCTGTTCTCGTTTTTAAATGCCAGAGAACCGCTGTTTGCGATAGTTCCCAGATTATTTTCAAGCTCGTCCTTTGTCATACCGATACCGTTGTCGGTAATGGTGAGAACGCCGTTGTCCTTGTCGGTGGTGATGAATATGCAGAAATCGTCCTTGTTCATATTCACCTTATCGTCGGTAAGTGATTTAAAATACAGCTTGTCGATAGCGTCGCTGGCATTTGAAATAAGCTCACGCAGGAAAATTTCCTTATGAGTATAGATAGAGTTTATCATCATATCCAGCAGACGTTTTGATTCCGCCTTGAACTGTTTTGTTTCCGCCATATGAAACATCCCTTTCAGATATATAAAATGATTTAGCACTTTGACGTTAAAAGTGTTAGCACTCTTTCTTTTTGAGTGCTAAATATAGTATAAACCAACTGCCTGTCAATTTCAAGAGGTATAAGGAAATGTTTACAGAATGTACACAAATAGCCGGGTTTAACGCCGGAAGAGCATACCGAAGATCGTTTTCACGCCGGTGTTATGAAAAATTACATAAAATATAAAAAAACTCTTCCATTTTCAAAAAAAATTTGTTATAATAGAAATAATATGAAATTCTGTGAAAGGAGAATACGCCGTATAAAATTATGGCGTTAAAATATTATGGCGTCTGTAAAAAAACTGGCGGCTCTTATTGCCGCCGTGATGATAATTACAGTGATATCATGCATACCTGCCTCCGCAGTAACTTTTACTCCGAATTTTACCGTTTCGAGCGAAGCTGCCGTTCTTATAAATCTTGACAAGGATACTATACTTTACGAAAAAAATCCCACTAAAAAAATGTACCCGGCGTCTCTTACAAAGATAATGACCGCCATTGTCGTACTTGACCATGTTTCCGACCTTGACAACACCGAATTTGAAGCTCCGCTGGCTGTTTTTGACGACCTGTACGGAAAGAATCCCTCCGCCGTAGGATATTCAAGAGGGGAAATAATCACCGTCACCGATCTGATGTACTCAATGCTTATGTATTCCGCCTGTGAATCCGCAGGTATCCTTGCCTATAACGTAGGCGGAGACAGTATGCCGAATTTTGTGGACATGATGAACCAGAAAGCCGAGGAGATCGGCTGCACCGGCACGCACTTTGTCAATCCTCACGGACTTTTCGATGAAGAACAGTACACCAATGCCAGAGATATGGCGCTTATTGCAAAATATGCCGTGGACAACTATCCGAAATTCGTTGAGATAGCCACCACTACCGAATATACTCTCCACGCAACGAATTATCATGAGGAAGGCTGGGCGACCATACATCACACCAATGCCATGACTCTCAAGGGCGAATATTATTATGAACCTGCCAAAGGACTTAAAACCGGTACTCTTGATGAATCGGGAAGAAATCTTATTTCCATGGCTTCAAGGGACGGGAACAATTACCTGCTTGTGACCATGGGTGCGCCTCTTTACAACGAGGACGGCACAAACGCCACCGAGCAGTATACCGACCAGAAAAATATTTACGAATGGGCGTTCAACACATTTTCATACGACAAGATACTCAGCAGATCCGAAGAAATAACCGAAGTTCCCGTAAAGCTGGGCGACGGTGCGGAGCACGTTCTGCTTGTTCCCGAGGAGGATTTCTACACTCTGTGGCCGAACACTCTTGACAAATCCACATTAAAGCGCGAGATCAACACCGACGGCTACCTTGATTCCGACGGAGCGATCCTTGCCCCGGTGGAAAAGGGTCAGGTACTCGGAACATATACCCTGTCGCTTTCCGGAGAAGAGCTGTGCAAGGTAAATCTTGTTGCAAAAGAACCTGTTGAACGTTCCGAGATCGAATACAACATAATGAAAGCAAAAGCGTTCATAGGATCGTTCTGGTTCAAGGCGGCGATAGCGGCGGCTTTAGCGCTGATAATAATTTACATTGTAGTTTACATTCTTGCCACCAAGAAGCGCAAAAAAAGAAGGATAAAAAGAGTTTCCTCCCGTTCACGGAGAAGAATGTGACAAGGCGGCAATACAGCTTTTAAAAATACGATATCCCGTATCCTTTAAGGATACGGGATATTTTTTA
>CANQZR010000111.1 GCA_947628405.1 uncultured Clostridia bacterium | reverse complement strand
CTCATCTGGTAGAGCGCCACCTTGCCAAGGTGGAGGTAGCGGGTTCGAGCCCCGTAATCCGCTCCATTCATTTTAATATTTTCAGTATTCGTCGGAGCAATAGTTCCGGCGTTTTTATTTTGCTGTGATATAATATAATGCCGCGCGAATTATTCCGCCGCCTTCCGCATAGACATTAATAACCGGTATTGTGAACGGAGGGCTTTTTATGCGCAGAAAAAACGCTGCCGAACGGCTGCGGGATCAAAGGATACTTCTGGTGCTCCATACGGCGCTTGCCTGCATAGGAGCTATATTTCTGACGTGTGTGATATTTTCGGCAGCGGCTTCGGTGATAGATCTGAGCGACGGAGCGTTTTCGCTTATGTCCAGTTTTGCACTTTGTACAGGCTGCTTTGCAGGCGGCTTTACAGCCGCAAAACGCCGCGGCAGGAACGGGATAAGATCCGGTCTTGTCTGCGGAGCGGTGATATTTGCCGCCGCCCTTATTTTCGGGATAATATTCGTCAGGAGCTTCTCCGCAGGGGGCTTTTTTACAAAATTGTTAATAATAATGATATGTTCTGCAATCGGTGGCATATTTGGTGTAAATTCCCCCCAAAGATTTCGTTAAATTGACTATTGCAATATGTCGTAATATGTGTTATAATAGTTCTAATCTTTTTTTTGGAGGTTTTTCCAATGAAGCACATCGTTACTATCAACAAGGCTAATCTGAAAAAATCCGCTGCCAAGGGCGGCTGCGGCAAATGTCAGGCTTCCTGTCAGTCTGCCTGCAAAACTTCCTGCACGGTAGCAAATCAGAAGTGCGAGAAGTAATGTCGTGAACACGCGCCTCCTTTTAAAGAACGCGCGGATACGCGGAGAGGGTAAGGGGCATTTTTGCCCCTTATTTGCTTTTTAATGAAATTTTAGAACTTTGTGGGGGATATCTTTTTATGATTCATAAGTACAAGCTGAACGGTCTTAATATAGTTCTGGACGTCCACAGCGGCGGCGTACATCTTGTGGACGACATAACATATGATCTGCTGGATAATGTAAGTCCGCCGTTTGAAAAAGAATGTCCTGAATGGGTCATTGAAAAAATGATGCGTTTCCATGACGAACGGGACGTTATTACCTGCTATAATGAAATAGTGCAGCTATATAATGAAGGCGTGCTGTTTTCTGAGGACGATTATGAAAAATATGCTGCCTATTCGGTGGCGTCGCCTGTAAAAGCCATGTGCCTGCTTGTGGAACAGGACTGCAATCTCAGATGTGAATACTGTTTTGCATCAACTGGTGATTATGGTCTTGGCAAAAGAATGCACATGAGCTTTGAAACAGGAAAAAAAGCAATGGATTTTCTGCTTGAAAATTCCGGAGACAGAGAAAATCTGGAGCTTGACTTTTTCGGCGGCGAGCCGCTTATGAACTGGGATGTGGTAAAACAGCTCGTTGAATACGGCAGGAGCCGTGAAAAAGAGTACGGCAAGCGATTCAGATTTACGGTCACCACAAACGGTATGCTTCTTGACAGGGAGAAAATGGACTTCATAAACAAAGAAATGTCCAATGTCGTCCTTTCTGTGGACGGCAGGAAAGAAGTCAACGACCGCGTAAGAAAACGTGTTGACGGAACAGGCTCCTATGACCGCATAATGGACAAGTATAAAGAGATCGTTGAACTGAGGGGTCATGAAAACTATTATGTAAGAGGTACTTTTACAAAGTACAATCTTGATTTTGCCGAAGATGTGGTACATCTTTACGAGCAGGGATTCGACCAGATATCGGTAGAACCTGTTGTCAGTGAGCCGTCAATGAAATATGCCATAACCGAAAGGGAACTGCCCGCAATATTTTCGGAATATGAAAGACTGGCGGATATCATTCTTGAACATGACAAACAGGGCAGGCATTTCAATTTCTTCCATTTTATGCTCGATCTGGATCAGGGACCGTGCGCAATAAAACGTCTGAGGGGCTGCGGCAGCGGCAATGAATATGTTGCCATTACTCCCGAGGGAGACATATACCCATGTCATCAGTTCGTGGGAATAGAAAATTATAGAATGGGCAATATCAACGACGGTACTTTCAATACGGATATCAAAAAAGAATTTGCTGCGGCGCATATATACAATAAGCCCGATTGTAAGAAATGCTGGGCGAAATTCTATTGCAGCGGCGGCTGCAATGCCAATAATTACATTTATACCGGAAATATCCTTACCGCGCATAAGCTCTCCTGCGAAATGGAGAAGAAACGTCTTGAATGTGCAATAATGATAAAAGCCGCAAAAGCTGCGGAAGAAGCCGGCGTATTGTCCGAATGATACGGTCATTCTTATAAACTTTGAAAAAACTCTTGCAATTTTTCTTAAAGTGTGGTATAACTATTATTAATAATATTGCATGGGAGAGAATGATATGGAAGAATACAAGAGACGCGACAAGATAAATTATTACCTTGACATTGCTGAAGCCGTTCTTGAACGAAGCACCTGTATCAGACGGCGTTTCGGAGCTATAATCGTCAGCAACGACCGGATAATCTCCACAGGATATGTTGGAGCGCCGAGAGGACGTGCCAATTGTGTGGATCTTGGCTATTGCACCCGTGAAAAGCTGAATATTCCCAAAGGACAGCGTTACGAACTTTGCAGGAGCGTTCATGCGGAAGCAAATGCCATAATTGCCGCTTCAAGGCAGGATATGCTCGGAGCAACTCTTTACCTTGCCTGCCATGACGCCAAGACTGGACAGCTTGACGGTAATGTGGAACCATGTTCCATGTGCAAAAGAATGATAATAAACGCCGGCATAACAACGGTAATAATCCGCAATACAAAGGATACATACACAACGATAAACGTTGAAAGCTGGATAGAGAACGACGAATCTATAAACGGTTCGGACGGATATTGATAAAAATCAAAAAAGACCGTTTCTTTTACAGAAACGGTCTTTTTTATATGTCAGAGCGATTTTATCCAGTCAACAGCCATTCCGAACCAGCGCGCGCAATCAGGATTCATATGTCCTTCATAGCCTGCGGTGGAATCGTCGCACAGGGCAAGTCCGTGTACCCCTTTTTCAAATATGTGGCACGCGAAAGGAACTTTGTTTTCTGCAAGAGCCGAAGCAAAAAGCAGCGTGTTTTCAACGGGAACGCAGCCGTCGTCTGCGGTGTGCCATATAAACGTAGGAGGAGTGTCGGGAGAGACCTGTTTTTCAAGGGAAACAAGCTCCATAAGTCCGGCAGGATACTCGCTGCCGACTATGTTTACTATCGAGCCGTCGTGCCGTTTTTCTCCCGAAGTTATGACAGGATAGCACAGCACCGCACCGTCGGGGCGGAATATTTCCGGTGATCTGTCAAAAACTTCGCAAACGAAAGGCTTGTTCCAATGAACGGCAAGGCTTGCGGCAAGGTGACCTCCTGCGGAAAAGCCGCATATGATGATCTTTTCAGGATCTATGCAGAAAAGTTCGGCATTTTCACGGACATATGCCATTGCTGCCGCAGCTTCCAAAAGATCGGTAGGGAACATTTTGCCGACGCAGCTGTATCTTAAAACAAACGCCGATATCCCGTAAGCGGCAAACCTTACTGCCACAGGCTCTGCTTCGCGCACGGAACAGTATTCGTATCCTCCGCCCGGGCATATTATTATGGCAGGACGTTTTTTGATCTCAACGTTATCGTAACATTCTACGGTATAGATATCCAGTTCGGCACAGCAGCCTTCCGGCGAAAGCCCGGCTTTTTCGTAGGGAACGTTTATTTTTACGGTTTTCTTTTCCATATGATACCTCCTTAAAGCAAGCGGCATACAGGTGATTGCCCATATGCCGCGGAAAATTTATTCTTTATCAATGTCGTCGCTGTTGGAAAAAAATATTTTTATTGTCATAACAATGCCGAGGACCGAGTTGACAAGCGCAATCGCAAGGGCAATGATGTTAAGAATTATGCCTGCCGACGCGCTGTAGTTCCTGCGGCTTTTTTTGATACCGGTGATAAGTCCCGGTATGGAACAGGCGTAAGCAACAGCCGGTACGAAAAGTGAAAAGACCACTCCCACAATGCCAAGAACAAGGCTTGAAACACAAAGTTTTCTTTCTTCATTATCATTTGACATAGCAAACAATCCTCCCAAAAGATAATACATACATTTTAGCATAATTATTGCCTTTTGTCAATGCCGAAATACGGCGGCAAGCATTATCAAGCGTAAAAAAATTATTAAGATTTTATCTGTTATCTATTTTTTCAGGATAAAGATCATGGTGTGTAAGGCGGTCAAAAGCCACCTGTTCCCACATGGTCCCTTTTTTGCCGTAATTGCAGTAAGGGTCGATCGAAATTCCTCCGCGAGGGGTGAATTTTCCCCATACTTCGATATATTTGGGATCCATAAGTTTTATCAGATCTTTCATTATGGTGTTTACGCAGTCCTCATGGAAGTCGCCGTGGTTGCGGAAGCTGTAAAGATACAGCTTCAGGGACTTGCTTTCCACCATTTTTTCCGCCGGAACGTAAGAAATATATATTGCCGCAAAATCCGGCTGACCGGTTATCGGGCAAAGACTTGTAAATTCCGGGCAGTTGAATTTAACGAAATAGTCGTTTTCCTGATGTTTGTTGATAAAAGTTTCCAGCATTTCCGGAGCGTAATTATCCGGATATTTTGTTTTTTGGTTTCCGAGCAGGGTTATTCCCTCGGCTTCTTTTGCTGTTCTTCCCGGCATAAATATCCCTCCTTTAACGTATCAACGGATCGTGCGTGCCGTTTGCTTCAAAAGCTGCGATCCTGTCGCGGCAGGTGCCGCACACGCCGCAGGGCTTATCGCCGCCCTCGTAGCAGCTCCATGTAAGTCCATACGGAACGCCCAGTTCCAACCCGGTTTTTACTACCTGCGCTTTTGTCATTCCCACGAACGGAGCTTCTATCTTTAACTGTTTGCCGCTGCCGAGCCATACAGCCCTGTTCATTGCCTCGTTAAATTCGGCGGAACAGTCGGGGTAGGCATTTCCTGCCGAATCATCTGCGTGTGCGCCGTAAAGTATCACACTGCAATCTTTAGAGATCGCCACGCTTGCCGCTGCGGAAATAAATAGTCCGTTGCGGAAAGGAACGTATGTGGAAACGGGCGCGCCGCCGGTCTTTCCGAGCTGATCGGCATAGCTTTCATGTGGGATAGCTTCATCCGAACGGGAAAGCAGGGAACAGTTGCTGAAATTGAAAATTATACTGAGGTCGAGTTTGATATGTTCGGCATGATAGAATTTTGCAACAGCGTCGGCTGCAGAAATTTCCTTATCATGTTTTTGTCCATAGAATATGGAAAGGGCGACAACGTTTTCCGCGCCGTATTTTTTTACAGCCATAGCGAGGCAGGTGGAGCTGTCCACACCGCCGCTGAATAAAACAAGAGCTTTCATAGAATTTTCCTTTCTTTAGTGTTGAGAGTTGAGAGTTAAGAGTTGAGATATTATAATTTAGCGCACTAAATATGATAAATAATAGCTGGTCGAGCTGAGCCCAGCTCGCAGGGTCAAGGGGCAGCGCCCCTTGTCGCTTTCCGCAGAAAGCGAAATC
>CANQZR010000110.1 GCA_947628405.1 uncultured Clostridia bacterium | reverse complement strand
TGCGGAGCGCGGCAAGGGGCGCTGCCCCTTGACCCTGCGAGCTGGGCTCAGCTCGACCAGCTATAATATATTTTAAAACGTTGAGGATTTAGATATTAAAGGTTTAGTTCCAAACTTAACCGCCCCCTTGAGGGGGCTACATATTTAAACGGTTTAATTTAAACTTACTTTGGGGGTGACATTGCCCGTGGGGGCTTCCCCACAAATTATCATTTATCTTAACTCTCAACTCTCAACACTAAATGATATAAATTGCCAAAATTCAGCTTCCCATTATAACATTGCTTATATGTTTATTGACTCCGGTTATTCCTTAAAAACGTCCATACCGCAGCTCCGATTATAATAAAATATCCTATAAAACTAAAGGCAGACGGTATCTGATCGAACAGAAAAAATCCCGTCACCGCCGAAAATATCACCTGAGAATAATCGTAAACCGAAACTTCTTTTGCCGGGGCATAAGCATATGCTCCGGTTATGGCAAATTGTCCGCCGGCTGCAAAAAGTCCCGCCAGAAGCATCACCGCAAGCTGTCCTGCACTCATGGGAACATATACCGCCGCCATAAGCGGCAGAGTAACAAGACAGGAAAAGGACGAAAAGAAAAACACTATCACCGCGCTCTTTTCACCGCGCTGCTTCATATACCGTACAAAAGTATAAGCCGCGCCCGCGCCCATTCCTCCCGTAAACCCCACAACAGACGGCACAAGCTCCATATTCGCAAATGTGGGACGTATTATGAAAAGACTTCCTATAAATGCAATGACTACCGCCGCTATCTGCGCAGGAGATGTTTTTTCTTTCAGTATCAATATCGAAAACACCACCGCAAAGAACGGCGACAGCTTGTTCAGCATTGATGCGTCCGCAAGATCCAGCTTATCCACCGCATAGAAATTGCAAAGCACTCCCACCGTTCCGCATACAGCGCGCATTATCATCGCAAAAGTGCAGCCTTTTTGTATCCTTAAAGGAGCATGGCTGCGTACGATCATTGCCAGAGCAAAGAAAACCGATACAAGATTTCTGAAAAAAGCCTTCTGCACCGACGGCAGATCGCCTGCCAGCCTGACGCATGAGTTCATTCCGGTAAAACACAGCGCCGAAAGTATTATAAGCAGTACGGCTTTATTTTTACGGCTTATATTAAAAGACATTATCCTTATGCGCTTCCTTTCGGTCATGAAAGAACTCTGCGAAGTTCGCTCATGACCTTTTTCATATCTACCGGCTTGGTAAGATGACCGTTCATGCCGCTTTCAAGCGAACGCTTCACATCTTCTCCGTAAGCATTGGCGGTCATGGCAAGTATGGGCACCGACGCACCGTCGGCTTTATCCGAACTGCGTATTTTTTCGGCGGCTTCTATGCCGTCCATTACAGGCATACGGATATCCATAAGTATTGCGTCATAATATCCTTCTTCCGAATTTTCAAACATTTCCACAGCCTGCTGACCGTTTTCCGCCAGTTCGGCGCTGATATTCTCCTTGCCGAGCAGAGTTTCTATTATCTCACGGTTCAGTTCGTCGTCCTCGGCAATGAGCAGCCTTTTTGCGGAAAGGTCGATCTTCTTTTCTTTTGCATCTGCTGCGATCATTTCGGGAGCAGTAACTTTCATCGGTATCGTAAAGAAAAATTCCGAACCTTTGCCCGGCTCGCTTTTTACCTGCAGTTTTCCGCCCAGAAGTTCCGCAAGGCTGCTGCTTATCGAAAGACCCAATCCCGTTCCGCCGTATCTGCGGACTATCTTTTCGTCCGCCTGTTCAAAACTGTTGAATATCTTTCCTATATTCTCTTCGCTTATCCCTATTCCCGTATCCTTTACCGAGAACGTCACCTTTACAACGCCCCGTGCAGAGGGCTTGCTTTCCGAAACGGAAAGGGTTATCCCTCCCTTTTCGGTGAATTTTACCGCATTGCCCATAATATTTATCAGTATCTGATCCAGTTTCAGCGGATCTCCCAACAGGTAAGGCTCTGCAATATTCCTTTCATTCCTGAGCCATATGCCTTTTGAATCTGTCTGCACCCGTATCATTGTATCCACGCCGTCAAGAAGTTCATTAAGGTCTATATAAGCCTCCTCAACGGTCATTTTTCCGCTTTCGATACGGGACATATCCAGAACGTCATTTATCAGCGAAAGCAGATAATGCGACGCCCTGTCGATCTTTTTAAGGCATTCCTCCGCTTCGGGAGTTATCCCCTCAGAACCGAGCGCGATCTGCGTCATGCCTATTATAACGTTCATCGGCGTCCTTATCTCATGCGACATCTTTGAAAAAAACTCGCTTTTTGCCCTGCTTTCACGCGTTGTTTTTGACTTTGCATAGTGCGCCGACACTATCCCAGCCAGCCTGTTGAGAATGTTTATAGTATATTCGTCAGCCGAAGAACCTCTTATTTCATATACAACGCAGCCCATAAGCTCGTCGCCGTTGAACATCTGGAAAGAATATACCGCTCCGCTTCCGTTTGCCTTTCCCTTTTCTTCCAAGGCATATTTTTCGTAAGCCGCTCTGTCGGTAGGAAGAAAATCATTCATTTTCATGCGTCTTTCGATCATGCCGAATTTTTCTTTTCCAAGCGTAAAGCTCTTCTTTCCTATAGGAGCCATTTCACGGGAGTTCCACTGATAAGCTATATTTATCGAGCAATAATTCCTGTTTACGTCCAGTATAAGTATGCGTTCCATGTCGAATATCCTGCCGGTCTTGCTCATAAAAGCGCTTACGGCAGCGTCAAAATCGCCTGTTTTTTCAAATATTTTCAGCGCAAACGAAATTATCTCGGAATTTACCGCAGGATTGCGCTTTATCTGCCTTTGATCCTTTCCCTGAACGGTTTTTGCCGCATTTCCGGGAAGAATATATCCGTCGCTTTCGGCCTCGTCATAAAAAACGAATCCGCCGTATTTTTCCCTGTATCTCTGAGCTGCTCCGGCAGCAAAATGCGTTTTCTGCTTGAGTATCTCAAATGGTTCGTCATTAATGCGGATATTTGCTCCTGCGGCACATCTTACATCAACGCCGCTGCCGCCGTAAATATTTTCGATATCGGAAATGATATGCCTTACCCGAGCTTCCGTACTGCTGCGGTCATCTGTAAGCACCACGGCAGTAAACTCGTCGGCAGCGTTCCTGTAAATAATGCTGTCGCCGGTAAGACCTCGCCTTATTATCACGGCAGCTTCTTCAAGCACCGCGTCACAGAACACCTGACCGTACCTCTGTAAAAGTTCATCATAATTTACAATGCTGATAACAGCCGAAAAAACCAGCTTTCCCTTATTGTCCGTCCCGAATTTTACGGCTGCTATCCTGCCGTATTTTTTATTGTAGAATCCTGTGACCGGATCAATATTCTCCCAGTCAGCCCGTCCGTGTTCATCGGCATGGTATTCATTTATTTCTTCGGTCGCAGGAAGCTGACCTCCGACTATTGATATCTGTTCCGGCAATGGAGCAGCTTTGTTTTCCATACTCACTTTACCTCCGTATGCTGCAAGATAAAAACCGTTCCGGTCCAAATGTTGCAGTAAAGCCCTCTGCGCTTTATACCGGAAATAATACTTCAATGCTTAAAAACGGTTTTATATAATACACTTCAATTATATCATATGTAAATAAAAAACGCAAGAATTATTTCGGAATTTTTAAATACAGGCAAAATAAAAAGAGAACGTTCCTCAGAACGTTCCCCTTATTTCTTATCGTAACGGGAAAAGCATCATGCCGGATTTACGATCTGACGCCAGTCAAGGTCGCCGCGCTCAAGCGCATGGATAAGCGCTTCAGCCGTAGCAATGTTTGTAGCCACAGGGATATTGTGAACATCACAAAGCCGCAGCAAATTCATTTCATTAGGTTCATGGGGCTTTGGCGTAAGAGGGTCTCTGAAAAAAAGAAGAAGGTCAATTTCGTTGCAGGATATACGCGCGCTTATCTGCTGATCCCCACCCTGGGAACCGCTGAGATATCGCTGTATGCTAAGTCCCGTAGCCTGCTCTACCATTTTGCCGGTAGTACCCGTAGCGCAGAGATTGTGCCGTGAAAGTATTCCGCAGTATGCTATACAGAACTGTACCATAAGCTCTTTTTTGGAATCGTGCGCGATCAAAGCTATGTTCATTACTATCATCCCTCTCGTTAATATATATTTCTGAATATCGGAATTACTGAAGGAGTACCTTGAAGCTCAGCGGTACATCTTCGCCCTTGATCCTCTTTGATATAGCGTCAAACGCCCTGAATGCAAGAGAATTTGAAGGCAGAGGCATACCCTTTCCGGTGGAAATAACTACTTCATTGTCGCTGGGGATAACGCCTATAAGCTGAACGCCTACGGTATCTATGATCTCGTCAAGATCCATTATGAGATTTGCCTTGAATATATCCGGATCGACCTTGTTTATTATAAGGCGCTGTTTTTTGTTGCCTCTTTTATAAAATTCGTCCGACATAAGTCTTGCGTCGCGGACGCATATAGGATCCGGAGTAGTGTTTATAAGGATAAGATCCGACTGTTCAACAACATCGAAAACGCTCTCGTTTGTTCCGGCAGAAGTATCTATAATTATGTACTCATAGTACTTTCTCATCTCATTGCATATGTTGGATATGGTTTCCGCATCTACCTTTGCGAACGGATCCTCAGGCGCACAAACAACGCTGAGGTTGCTTGCAAATCCCTTTGCATTCGTAGTTGCCTTATAGATATCACAATCGCCTTTAAGCACCGATCCAAGATCATATTTTATATCATCTTTTACGCCCAGCATTATATCAAGGCATCTCAGACCGAAGTCAAGCTCCATAATAAGAGTTCTATGACCCTGTTTTGCAAGGGCAAATCCAAGCTCGGCGCATATTGAAGATTTGCCGGTGCCTCCCTTACCGGAAGTAACTGCAATTATTTTTGACATAAGAAACTCCTTTCCAAGGATATACGGGCATACTAAAGCCGTCCGCATAAAGTTTAACTAATTTATATTATACCACAAAATAATAGTTTGTCAAAGCGTTTTTGAACATTCTGCACAATTTTGTAAAACCTGTTGCTAATTCTTTTGTTGTTTTAGTACATTTTGTACAATAATTATTTTATATAAAAAATTCACTTATTCCGCTGTATCAGCCGTGCCCGATATACCGGACAGTATTTCGTCCGGCTTTGCCGCAATGACCGGCTTAGGAGGAACATAATCCTTATCATAATATGCTTCTATTATCTGTTTTATCATGAATTTTGAATATTCTCCGTGCTCAACAAAACCCGAAAAAGCAATGACCGGATCGTCCGCGGGATAAAATCCTATAAACGCCGAACTGGTATCCTCCTTGGTCCTCTGCGGCGTTCCTGTTTTTATAGCCGCCGCTTCCGGAAGCGACGTAAGGAGATATTCCGTATAATAATCCTTTTCCTTTGGATAGCTGTACGGCGCAAATGCCGCAGCCTGCTTCATTCCCTGAGTGACAAGAGAAAATGTTTCGCCGGAATTATCCGGTATCGTCTGCACTATCTCCGCAGGCGTTTTCAGCAGAAGTTTATCCTGTGTATAATTGTATATGCTGTCTACGATATGCGGCTGATACCGTATCCCTTTATTTGCAATGGTACAAGCCTGCATCGCCATTTGCAGAGGCGTAACTCCCGTTTCTGACTGACCTATCGCCTCCTGAACAACAAGACCTGCGCTCCATTCAAGACCGCGTTCCGCAAGGCTGTCGGGAGTTGCTATATAGCCCTTG
>CANQZR010000109.1 GCA_947628405.1 uncultured Clostridia bacterium | reverse complement strand
CATAAGATCACTCCTAAATATATGTTTATTTATATTATACCATATTTTTATATTTAGTCAATTGTAATTTATCTCCAGACCCGAAAATCCAGCAGTATTGTTCCCCACGGCGTACAGTCCGAGAACAACACCCGTAAATCCTCCCGATACTTCACTGGAAAGATATTTTGATTGTCCGCTGCCAAGACGCGTTTCAACGCCGTTTTCCGAAACAAAGAAATTATAATTTATGCTGTCGGAACGGATAATAAGTTTTGCATTTCCGAAAGAAATTTTCACAGCATTCTGAATGTGCTTGATATCACCGATATTAAGTTTCAGAACGGCTTCAAAAACGTTTTCAATCTTTCGTATCGCAATGTCGTAATGTTCGTTTTCACACATATAAACGGTAATTCCGCCCTCGCCCTTGTCAACGGAAATATCTGCGGACATTTCCATATCAAAATCACGCTGGCGTATTCCGATAAATGTGGGGGAATCGGTTTCATCAAGAGTTATATCCGTGCCGTGAAGAACGGCTTTATTATCGGAAAGTTCGTAATTCTCCGGATGCGGATGACGGAGGAAACACCAGTCTATGTTCCAAGCGGTATTTTCAAATGTGTAGAGTTTTTTCTCGTCCTGTGTGAAATCTCCTGTAATTTCGTATTCTTTGTCGGTGGTTCCGTCAAGACCGGCAGTAAACCAGCCGTCTGAGCCGAACTTTACCGGAGTAAGGAAAACTTCTCTTCCCAGATGATGATATGGCAGCCACATATGTATCTGCCGGAAACCAAGAGAAAGAATATGCCAGTCTCCGTTTTTATCCTGTATCAGGTCGCCGTGACCTATGCCCTGAATTATTTCCGGCGCTTTGTTGCGGTTGGTAAGAACAGGATTATGCGGATAATTTTCAAAAGGTCCCCATATGGAATCTGATCGGCAGTAAGTTATCATATGACCGTATTCCGTGCCGCCCTCCGCAGCCATAAGGTAATATGTTCCGTTTATTTTATACATATGAGGGCTTTCGAGGTATCTTCCTCCCGAACCGTGCCAGATACATTTTGACGGCGAAAGTTTTTCGCCCGTTCTGATATTTATCTCGCACTGTACAACGCCGTGATCGCCGCTGTCGTCGCTGCCGTTGCTGATAAAATAAGCGCGTCCGTTTTCAAAATACAAAGACGGATCTATGCCGTCCTGCGCAACGGTCACCGGGTCGGACCATTCGCCGCGGATATCGTCGGTGTAAACGTAAAAATTTTCGTGGGTGGTGTCGTTGGTAGTGACCATGTAGAAACGTCCGTTATCGTATCTTATGGTAGGCGCAAAAACTCCGCCGGAGCTGTTGATCTTTTCAAGCATTACCTGACTTTTTCTTGTAAGTACATGACCTATCTGCGTCCAGTTCACAAGATCATCGCTTTCAAAAAGGGGAACGCCGGGGAAATACTGGAACGAGCTGCTGACAAGATAATATTTTCCCTCGGCAAAGCATACGCTCGGGTCGGGGAAAAAGCCTTTTATGACCGGGTTGGAATATTTCATGACCGTTCGCCTCCGCAGGAAATCGTTTTCTTTATTATACAATAACATGGGAAAAATTGCAATAGAAATATATCGGAATTTTTGGTTTATTCAAATAAACCAAAAATATTGCTCGAAATTTGTGCGTTATTTTTATTGACAAGATCGGTCTATCGTGATAAACTTATTTTCAGAATAAGGTCTATTGCAATAAACCAAACTGAAAGGAACGATATCAATGGAAGAATATAAACTTTTTGACGCGGAATACAGGTTTTTAAATGTGATATGGGAAAGCGAACCGGTAAATTCCACGGCGCTGTCAAAGCTCTGCCTTGAAAAATTAGGCTGGAAAAAATCCACAACGTTCAGCATGATAAGAAAGCTGTCGGAACGGGGATTTATACAAAACGAAAACGCCACCGTTACGGCGATCGTAAAGCGCGAACAGGTGGCAAAATATGAAAGCGAAGCGGTGGTGGAAAAGAATTTCGGCGGTTCATTGCCTGCGTTCATAGCGGCATTTCTGGACGGCAGAAAAATTACTCCCGAGGAAGCCGCCGAGCTGAAAAAAATGATCGACAACAGTATCGGATAAGGAGGTAACACTATGTGGGAAACTGTTTTGCAAATGCTTCTAAGAACGAGCATAATTGCGGCAATTTCAGCAATTATAGTAATGCTTCTTAGGATACCGTTGAAAAAAGCTCCGCGCCGCTGGTCATACCTGCTGTGGGCGGTGGTGTTTTTCCGCTGCCTGTGTCCCGTATCCTTTGAAAGCGGATTGAGCATATTTAACGTGCTGCCTGATGAACAGCCGGCTTTTTCGCAGGCGGAAACAATTGATACTGCCAATGAAGTTTACGCTGACAGCACGGAAATTTACAAAGATTACAGCGCAAATGCTTACAATTATCCGGTGGGAAATACGAAAATTCCCGAAGAAAAAAATACGGGCAAAATTCTTGTTATCATATGGCTGACCGGAACGGCTGCAATGCTTTCATACGGGATCATTTCATACATAATTCTAAAGTCACGGCTTAAAACGGCAGTCAAAATTTCCGGCCATATCTATGAAACGGACGGATATTCTTCGGCTTTTTCGGCAGGGCTTTTCCCGGTGAAAATATATATCCCGGCAGGATATCCCGAGGAACAGCGGCGGTTCATGATATCGCATGAAAAAACGCATATAAAACGCCTTGATCATATTTCAAAAATAATTGCGTTCATAGGACTGTCGATACACTGGTTCGATCCGTTCATATGGGTATCGTTTATCCTGATGGCAAAGGATATGGAATTATCCTGCGATGAAGCGGTGCTCCGTCAACTCGGCGCAGAGGAAAAGACCGCATATTCCCGGACGCTTTTGCAGGCGTCAATGAAAATGAGCGGAATGATCTCACTTCCCACCGCATTTGCGGAAAAAAGCGTAAAGGAAAGGGTGAAAAATGCGCTTTCATACAAAAAGCCGAAAGTGTTTGTGACCGTAATTGCAGTAATTGCAGTAATAGCGGCATTTACAGCGCTTGGAACGAATGCGGTAAAAAAGCCTGACAATGACGTCGATAATGAAATTCTGCTGACAAATTATCTTACGCCGATAAATACAGGCAAGGAACAGGTATATATAATAAATGAAAAGTCAGCCGATATAGCAGGGATAGATGTTTGCGGAATAATAAAGGACGAAGCATTTTTATTAAAATATGCGGTCAGCGAAAAAATTGATATAACTTTTGATGTTGTACCGTCAGATATTTACAAGGTATATATTGACGATCTGAAAATTATAAAAAATAGCAGCGGCGAAAAACTTCTTGAAGTGTCAATGATAGTTTACACCGAAAGTGAAGAAACCACCGGCAAGATTCCGGTCACAATAAACGAAAAAATAGACACCGGAATGGTAGGAGGAAACAACAGTCAATTCGATGTATGGGCGCAGATAAAACCTTCATATCAGGAAAATTCCAATGCGGTGGGGCTTGTTCTTTGCGGCTTGGAAAATGCGGAAGTTTATATTAACGGAAATATTGACGCTTCGGAAAGCGGCACGGATAATTATTCCGAAGATAACGTGATCTTTGATCCGTATACAGCCGTGCTTGACCCGGATTTAAAATATCTTGAGTCAGATCTGCAAGCGAATACATTTTACCTGCTGAATGAGATCCCCGGTACGGATATAAGGCTGTACGGCTCATACGGTAACGGTATGCAGGTAATTATAGAGCATGACGGGATAAGAGATCTTTTCGATCAGGTATGGTCTCCTTTGCCGTTCAGGGCGGATATTTTAGCTTCATACGGAGACTATGACGGTGACGGGAAAAAGGAAATTTCCGCAGTGTACAATACAGGTCACGGAACGGGCGTTTCCGTTTGGCAGCTTGTTATTTATAAAATGAATGATGACGGGCATTTTGAGGATCTCAGCACGGACGTTGACGCTATCGGAGAAACTTTCAGGAATGCAGTGGATATTTCGGTAGATAACGGGGCAAAAAACATTTCATACACAGTCGGCGGAAAAACACGTACAAGCAGCTACGCGGACAATTTTGCGGACGAATATTACGGCGGCAATGTGACAAGCGAGGATATCAGATTTACGGATCAGGTGCATTTTACCCTTGACGGGGATAAGATATTCTGCAGCGTTGCCCCGGGACTTATC
Organism: uncultured Clostridia bacterium; assembly: GCA_947628405.1. Taxonomy (GTDB): domain Bacteria; phylum Bacillota; class Clostridia; order Oscillospirales; family Ruminococcaceae; genus RGIG8773. The sequence goes on along the minus strand of CANQZR010000109.1, from coordinate 1,671 downwards.
ACAACATATTACGGAGATGAACTGACAGGGGAAGTAAAATTTGATGGAAAGAATTTTTCAATTGAAAATATAGGTTTTGCCTAAATTATTTATTTATCTCAACTCTCAACTCTCAACACTCAACTCTGTAAAAAAATTTCCCGTCCCCGATTTTTCGGGAACGGGTATTTTTTATCTGACCGAACCGTTATTCTTGTCATTTCCGTCGCCGCCGTCGAAAACATCACTTACGATATCTTCAGCTCCGGTAACAACATCGTCTACCATGTCGTTGATATCTGTGCCGACTTCCTCGAGGAAACCGTCTCCGTCAACATCTCCCGTTTCAGAGCCGGTCTTTGACTCGCTCTGAGTTGTGGTTGCAGTCGTGGTCTGGCTCTGGGAAGTAGTGGTCTGCGACTCATTTCCGCTTCCGCTTCCGCTGTCCGAAGAACAGCCTGTGAGCATAGCCGCGGAGGCAAGTATGCAGACAAGTGCTGAAATTACTTTCTTCATTGAAGCTTCCTTTCCCGCAGGGGTTATGCTTTCTGCGTCCTGTTATCCGTCTGCCGCAAACCTTTTTAACGCGGTTTTATATCCGGAAACAGGCATACGCTTTGCGCGGAACAGGAGCGCACGGAACAGCCGTTATCGAGCGATCTGAACATACTCCAGCGTTTTCCTGTGCTGGCTGATCTCTTCCGCATAGTCCCGATATTCCTCGGGAACATTGCCTGCATTGTCGGATACATATATAACATATCCGTTTTCGCTGACAATATTCCTCGGCTGCATATTCCTTATAATGTCAGCAAGTCCTTTATAGTAGGTGTTGCTGAGATATACGCTGTTGTTGCATTCTGAGGCGCTGCTGTCAATATTATTCAAGCGGATATGTCCGTTGAACATAGCAGGCGTGTCGGACGGAGTGCCTGTTGTCATTTTCGTCCATTCCTGCTGCGTGAAAAGCGCGATCTGATTGTACCCGTAATCGCTGCTTACGGCCTTAAGGATCTCATAGTCGTTAAGATCTTCTTTCCTTTCAATGGTAAAATCGTATTCCGAAAGAAGTGAAAGGGTATTTGTGAATGATTCGGGTATATAAACGCTGTTGCCGTGATAACTGCGGTATGTGTATTCGTTGACAAGCTCGGAATGATAATAATTGTCGCTGTTTATCGCCATGATATCCTTTGCATAAGCCTTTGCGAAAGCGTCGTAGAAACCATGTTCATAAAGATATCGGCAGCTTACGCTTTGTTTTTCGCCGTAGCCGTTAAGATAAAGAACATCTGATACGTCGCCGCCGTCCCCGTAATAATAGTCCCCGTAATAATAATCACTTCCATAACTTTCAAGTTTGTTCTTTATAGTAGCATTTTCGCTCAATATCTTATCCGTATACAGCTTCGCCGTCTGTTCTTTGTATTCGTCCGAAAGATCTATTCCCGCAAGCTGATGAAATGCACCTGTGGAAATAGTATTGTAGTTTCTGACCATAGTTCCGCCGGTTATAAGGTGGTATTTTATTGTTATTCCGGATACTGACGCATGATCGCCCTCAACATCGAGCTGATATCCGCCGTGCCCCGGTCCGTAAGCATCCGGCACATAGCTGTCAAGATATTCCCGATAATCGTCAAGGACGTTTTTGTGCATATTTATGACCGCTTCTATATTGTCACTGTCTCT
>CANQZR010000108.1 GCA_947628405.1 uncultured Clostridia bacterium | reverse complement strand
TTTTCTTTCTGCTGGATATCCTTTACAACGTCCGAGAACTGCTCGTCCGCCATTTCAACGTAAACATCAAGAGTGTCGGTGTTGTTTACACGGTCAACTTCTATCTGATAGTTCGGAGCATAGCCCTGTTCGATGAGAACGGTCTCAATTTGTGACGGGAATACGTTTACTCCGCGTATGATAAGCATATCGTCGCTTCTGCCCAGAGGCTTGCTCATCTTTACAAGAGTTCTGCCGCAGGAGCATTTTTCCCTTGTGAGGACGCATATATCCCTTGTTCTGTAGCGGAGCAGCGGAAATGCTTCTTTGGTGATGCTTGTAAATACCAGCTCTCCCTTTGAACCTTCGGGAAGAACTTCACCCGTTTCAGGGTCGATAATTTCGGCAATGAAATGATCCTCGTTGATGTGCATACCGGTCTGCTCGCTGCACTCAAAGGAAACACCCGGACCGCTGGTCTCGGTAAGGCCGTAAATGTCATAAGCCTTTATGCCCAGAGACTTTTCGATCTCGCGGCGCATTTCCTCCGTCCATGGCTCGGCTCCGAAAATTCCCGCTTTCAGCTTGATATCGTCAGTAGTATAGCCCATATCGTGAAGAGTTTCACCGATATATGCAGCATAGGACGGCGTACAACAGAGTATTGTGGATTGCAGGTCGATCATGAACTGTATCTGTCTTTCGGTATTTCCAGATGACATAGGCAGGGTCAGGCAGCCTACTTTGTGCGAACCGCCGTTAAGTCCCGGTCCTCCGGTGAACAATCCGTAACCGTAGCAGACCTGACAAACGTCGTCTTTCGTTCCGCCTGCCGCAGTTATTGCACGGGCGCAGCAGTCTTCCCAAAGGTCGATATCATGCTGCGTATAGAATGCAACTACACGCTTTCCGGTAGTTCCGCTGGTGGACTGTATCCTTACGCAGTCCGAAAGGGGCTTTGCGAGAAGTCCGTAGGGATATGCTTCACGCAGGTCGGCTTTGGTAAGAAAGGGCAATTTGTGCAGATCGTCGGTGGATCTGATATCGTCGGGGGTAACGCCCTTTTCGTCCATCAGCTTCTTGTAGTAAGGCACATTTGCGTAAACGTGCTTTACCTGCGCCACAAGGCGCTCGTCCTGGAGCTTTTTCATATCCTCACGGGACATACACTCGATCTCTTTGTTCCAGTATCTTTCCATTGGCTTGATCCTCCTGTTATATAAATTATTGATTATGCCCAAAAATTTCGTCAAGCAGTTTTATTCCGCTTTCCGTTCTGAAAAAACCGTTCCGCGCTTTTTCCACCGCCGCCGGGGAAAGTCCGTCCTCGCAGGCGTTGACAATAAAATCCGCTTCAAGCAGTATCTGCCAGTCCATACCGTCAATATTTTCATAAGTATGATGATGCGCAACAAGAAAACATACTCTTGCGGCGGTCTTTTCATCAAAGCCTGCTTTTTCAAGAAGTTCTCTCGCAGGGGCAGGACCAAGTTCTTCCTGAAGTTTTCCTCCGCAGATACCAGCGCCGTATTTTTCCTCGGCAATTTTTATGCCCACATCATGAACTATGGCAGCCGCACAAAGTGTAAAGTATGTATCCTTGTCGAGCTTTTCAAGTTTTCCGATCGTACCGGAAAAGGCATATACTTTAATAAAATGCTGTATTCTTTTTATATCTCCCGAAAAGAAATTTATCGTTTCAAGGATAAGTTTGTCGGTATCACCCATTATACCGCCGCCTTTTTTCCCAGCTCAAAGGCTTTTTTGTTAAGTTCAAGGAACTTAGGCGGAACGCACTGTTCGATAGCGTCCTGCCAGAGCTTGTCGTCAAAATCGGTAGACGCGGCAACGACTCCCATAAGAACGACATTTGACGCTTTTGAATTTCCGGCTTCTTCTGCAAGGGAAAGAGCGTCTGCGGCAGTGACCTGAATACCGGCAGCTTTTATTTTTTCGATTATATTTTCGGGATATTCCGCATTTCCCGTAATTACGGGCATTGGATCAAGTTTCTGTGTGGACGTTATCAGTTTTCCGCCCTTTTTGAGATAAGGCAGCCAGCGTGCCGCTTCAAGCTGTTCAAACGAGATTATAACGTCAGCCTCGCCCTTTTCGATAACGGGAGAGAACACCTCGTCGCCGTATTTTACATATGTAACTACCGAACCTCCGCGCTGTGACATTCCGTGAACTTCGGACACTTTAACGTCATATCCCTGCGCAAGCAGGACATTTCCCAAAAGTCTTGACGCCAGCAGAGAACCTTGTCCTCCCACGCCGACTATCATAATAGAACGTGTTTCCATTTATGTGATACCTCCGGATATTGAATTTATTCCGAAATTGCGCCGAATTTGCATACTTCGGAGCATATTCCGCAGCCAACGCATTGGGTATGGTCTATTACCGCCTTGCCGTCTCTTACCGAAATTGCCGGACAGCCCAGCTTCAGGCACATTTTGCAGCCTTTGCAATTGTCTGTAACGACTTTAAGAGCAGGCTTATGCTTTACATATTTTAACAGCGCACAGGGACGGCGTGAAATTATCACCGACGGTTCGCTGACCGCAAGTTCTTCCTTTATAGCAGCTTCCGTTCCGGCTAAATCGTAAGGATCGACCACTCTTACGCGCTTTATGCCGATAGCTTTGCAAAGTTCTTCAAGGTTTACCGCGGCGGCAGGGTCGCCTTTAAGGTTCTTGCCGGTAGTTGGGTTCTGCTGATGTCCGGTCATGCCGGTAATTGAATTGTCAAGTATTATCACGGTGGAATTTGTTGCGTTGTAAGCAATGTTTACAAGTCCCGTCATGCCGCTGTGCATGAATGTTGAATCGCCTATTACCGCAACTGTGGACTTTTCAGCCTCTTCTCCCCTTGCTTTGTTGAAGCCGTGTAGAGCGGAGATCGAAGCGCCCATACATATCGTAGTATCCATAGCCGAAAGGGGCGCGCTCGCTCCAAGAGTGTAGCAGCCGATATCGCCGGAGACCCTTATTTTATTCTTTGAAAGGCAGTAGAACAGTCCTCTGTGTGGACAGCCCGCGCACATTACCGGAGGACGGACGGGAACATTCCCGTCAAATGTTGTAAAGTCGTTTTTCTTTCCGAGAAGTTTTTCCGCTACCACAGCCTGTGAGATCTCTCCTATGTAACCGAAAAGTTCCTTGCCGGAAACGTTCATACCAAGTTTTTTGCAGTGTGATTCGATAATATCGTCCAGTTCCTCGATAACATAAACCTTTTTATATTTTGCGCAGAAGTTCTTTATCAGTTCCTCCGGCAGAGGATTTACAACGCCGAGTTTCAGATAGGAAGCGTTGTTTCCCATAGCTTCCCTTGCATACTGATAGGAAACGCCGCTTGTGATGATACCTATATCTCCGCCGTTGTCGATCACCTTGTTGAGCGGAGAAGTTTCGGCATATTCACGAAGTTTTTTGGTGCGCTCCTCGACAAAAACGTGTCTGCCCCGTGCAAATGCAGGCATCATAACATATTTCTGCGGATCTTTAACATATTCTTTCTGAGCCGGCTCTGCCCTGTCGCAAAGCTCAACTGCCGACTGTGAATGTGCAACTCTTGTGGACATTCTTACGATAACGGGGGTGTCAAATTTTTCCGAAAGTTCAAAAGCCGCTTTTGTAAATTCCTTACATTCGGCAGAATCGGACGGTTCAAGCATAAGGACCTTTGAAGCTATGGCATGGTGGCGTGAATCCTGTTCATTCTGCGAAGAATGCATTCCCGGATCGTCCGCAACGGCAATTACCATACCGCCGTTTACGCCTGTATAGGACGCGGTATACAAGGGGTCTGCCGCAACGTTCAGACCGACGTGCTTCATTCCGCAGAAAGAACGTGAGCCTGCGATAGACGCACCCAGAGCAACTTCCATAGCGACTTTCTCGTTGGGAGCCCATTCGGCGTATATTTCGTCATATTCGGCAGCAAACTCGGTGATCTCCGTTGAGGGAGTTCCCGGATAGCTTGAAACCACGGTAACGCCTGCTTCATATAACCCTCTTGCAAAAGCAGCGTTGCCAAGCATAAGTTTTTTCATAGTGATTTTTCCTTTCCCTAAACATATATATCAATATTATATCATACTTTGTTAAAAAAGAAAAGGGTTTTTTGAAAAAACTTTATATTATTTTATTTTGCTGTGATAAATGCTCTGCCGGTCGGTTTTTTTGGAAAAAAACTTGAATTTTAGCGGAAACCATGTTATAATTATCTGGAATATTTTTAAGGAGCTTTTATATGGAACTTTCTGTATTTTTCAAAAGCGTTATTGATTCGGACTATGCGCCGGTAGTAATATGCGACCTTGAACACGTCATTGTTTACATGAACCCGTCTGCTGCCGAAAGATATAAAAAACGGGGCGGATACGCCCTTATGGGACGCTCCCTGCTTGAATGTCATAACGGCGATTCCGCAGAAAAGATAAAAAAAGCCGTGGAATGGTTCTCGGAAAGCAATGAACATAACAGGGTATATGAATCACACAACGAAAAAGAAAACAAAGATGTTTACATGATCGCTCTGCGCGGCAGCGGCGGAAAACTTATCGGATATTACGAAAAGCATGAATACCGCAGCAGTGAAACATCTGCGCCGTACAGCGAATTATCTTTATGATCTGAAAGGAACGGATTATGTATACACTTTTAAAACAGGACGGCAAGGCACGAAGAGGTAAATTTGAAACGGTACACGGAACTTTCCAGACGCCTTGCTTTATGAACGTAGGAACAGCCGCCGCCATTAAGGGCGGAATATCTTCTATAGATCTTCGCGATCTGAAATGTCAGGTGGAACTGTGCAATACCTATCATCTGCACGTACGTCCGTCAGACCGGGTAATAAAGGAAATGGGCGGTCTGCACAAATTCATGAACTGGAACAAGCCTATACTTACCGACAGCGGCGGATTTCAGGTTTTTTCCCTTGCAAAGCTGAGGAAAATAAAGGAAGAGGGAGTTTATTTCAATTCGCACGTTGACGGTCGGAAAATATTTATGGGACCGGAAGAAAGTATGCAGATACAGTCAAATCTGGCTTCGACGATAGCTATGGCTTTTGACGAATGTGTGGAAAATCCCGCTTCCCGTGAATACAGCAAAAATTCCTGCGACAGGACGGTGCGCTGGCTCATTCGCTGCAAGGAGGAAATGGAACGGCTCAATTCACTGCACGACACTATAAATAAAAAGCAGCTTCTTTTCGGGATAAATCAGGGCTGCACATATGAAGATCTGCGGATAAAACACATGGAACAGATCGCCGCTCTTGATCTTGACGGCTACGCTATAGGCGGTCTGGCAGTCGGAGAGCCTACGGAAGAAATGTACCGCATTATTGATGCGGTTGAACCGGTAATGCCGAAAGATAAAATACGTTATTTAATGGGTGTTGGAACGCCCTCAAACATTATAGAAGCTGCCGCAAGAGGAATAGACCTTTTCGACTGTGTTATGCCGAGCCGCAATGCACGTCATGGAACAGTTTTTACATGGAGCGGCATAATGCACATCTCCAATCAGAGATATGAAACGGATCCGCTTCCTCTTGATACGGAGTGTGACTGTCCGACGTGCAGGAATTTCTCAAGAGCATATATAAGACATCTTTTCAAGGCAGGAGAGCAGCTTGCTGGACGCTTGACGGTAACGCACAATCTTTATTTTTACAATACGCTTATGGAAAAAATACGGGACGCGATAGATGCAGGAAATTTTGAAACATTCCGCGCAAAATATTCTTCGTTGCTGGGAGAACATATATGAAAAGGACTATACAGCTTGAAAAAATTGAATTTTAACTTTTTTATTTTCCACTAAATGATAATTTTGCGCGAAGCGCAAAATTCAGAATGTCCAAAACAGTCCGGTGAACTGTTTTGGACAAAGCTAATTAAGCTGTATTGCCAAACAGCTCACTGGGCTGTTTGGCAAGAGTTAAACTATAGTAATCGTTAGTGCCAAGGGGGCGCCCTCTATCGCAGGGCAGCCCCCTCTTGAAGCCACTAAAGCGGCTTCAATTCACCCTTGCGGAGCTCTTTTTTAAGGGGATTTCGCGCTCTGCGGAGCGCGACGGGGGCTCTGCCCCTCGACCCTGCGAGCTGGGCTCAGCTCGA
>CANQZR010000107.1 GCA_947628405.1 uncultured Clostridia bacterium | reverse complement strand
GCGTATCATGGTGCGGTATAAACGGACCTATCCCCACCATATGCGGCTGAAGATCGTGAATGTAAATAAGATCCTCCGCAAGGTCTTCCGCCGTCTGGAAAGGCGAACCTACCATAAATCCGCAGCCTGTCTGAAATCCTATTTCCTTGAGGTCGGCAAGACATCTCTTGCGGTTCTCCGGGGAAAGCTCCTTCGGGTGCAGCTTATGGTAATGTTCATTATTTGCGGTCTCATGCCGCAGAAGATATCTGTCTGCACCTGCGGCAAAATATTTTTCGTAGCTTTCGCGGCTCTTTTCGCCTATGGAAAGCGTTACCGCACAGTCCGGGAACTGCTTTTTTATCGACGAAACTATATCGCATATCATTTCATCGGAATAATGGTTGTCCTCGCCGCCTTGCAGTACGAACGTCCTGAATCCGAGTCCGTGACCCGTTTCACAGCATTCCAGTATCTGTTCTTTTGAAAGACGGTAGCGCTCGGCATTTTTTGCGCTCCGCCTTATTCCGCAGTAGAAACAATCGTTTTTGCAGTAATTGGTAAATTCAACAAGTCCACGCATATAAACCGCTTTTCCGTAGACTTTTTCCCGTATATTCCTTGCTTTTGCAAAAAGGTATTCATCATTTTCCGGAGAATGGTCCCGGATAATTTCTGCAAATTCAGATCTTGAAAGGATATGTTCCTTTTCAAGTTTATCCGTAAGCGTGTTAATCCTGTCCATTGTCATTCTCCGATAATCTGGCATAGACCGTTTTTGCGGAAACGCCGTCCAGTCTGCCGAGCTTTCCCGACATAGCGCTTATAACATCAGTAGGAGCGTCCACCGCAACGCTTATTATTGAAACATTTCTTTCCTTATACGGGATACCCATTCTGCCGATTATGTACTGACCGTAATGGTGCAGTATATCGTTTATCTTCTGTGCGGAATCGAAATTTTCCACCACTATGCCTATAAGTGCAACTCTCGTTTCCATTACATTCCTCCGGATCAAAAAGCGCCTGCCGACATTTAACGGCAGGCGCAGATACAGCGTAGTAAATTCACATTATGAGCCATGCCTTTCTCCTCAGAAAAACTTCGGAAGTCAGTGCAGAACCTATTAAATTCACGCTCCCGGTCAGAAATATCTTCCCGGTCACAATGATATTATAGCACACATTTTATATATTTGCAATATATTTCAGCGAAAAAAATTATACCATATCGGTAAATTTTTATTAAGAAAATATTTCCGCATAAAAAACATCATTTTCCCGGAAATTCATTTGCTCTTTCAATGGTTTCAAGCAGAAAGCCGTCAAGTTTTGCGATCACCTTTTTCTTTAACATTTCCGGGATCGGGTAAACAGTTTCCGCGATACTTCCGGCAATTGCGGCTATCGTATCGCTGTCGCCGCCTATGGAGATCGCTTCGGAAAGAACATCTTCAAAATCATTCCCCGTAAGGAACGCTTTTATCGCCTGAGGAACAGAGCCCTGGCAGGAAACGTCAAATTCATATCCGTTCCTTATTTCGTCAAGTGTGAAATCCATATCATAATATCCCGAAGCATACTCTTCCAAAGCGGATCTTGAAGCTCCTGTCCGCATAAGAAATATTGAACCTGCAACTGCCTTTGCACCCTTGATACCCTCCGGATGATCGTGAGTCACCCTTGCGGAAATTTCACCCAGAAGCTCCGCTTCTTTGAGAGTTGACGCTGCCCAGCCGGCAAAAGAAGCTCGCATTGCCGAACCGTTTCCCCAGCTGTTATAAGGTCCATGTTCGGAAGAAAATATCCATTTATAAAATCTTCCGCCGTATCCTGCATCCGGAAATTTTCTGCCGTAAAATACAAGAGACTCCTTTACGGAATTTTCGATCTTTTCAATAAACGCCTCGTTATCAAACCAATTTTCCGGAGCGTTTTTCAAACCTTTCATAATGCCGTCTGCAACGGCACAGGTCATTACCGTATCATCTGTAAACCTGCTCCGGGGAATTATAAGCTCCGCACGGTCAAGCTTATATTTTATATTGTTAAATTCATATGGCGAACCTGCAATATCTCCGGCAGCCGCCCCAAGCATACAAGTTATATTTTTCATGGTTTCATCTCTTTCTCAGATCAAAAGGTATACGTCCGGTCATTCCTCCGGAACACTTTTTTCAACATATACATACGGAGCGATATTTTCAAGCCTTTTTTCACCTATGCCGTCAACATTCATAAGGTCAGATACACTGTTAAATCCTTTCGTATCCGCATATTCAACGATAGCGGCAGCAAGAGTATCTCCCACTCCGCTTATCTGCATCAATTCTTCTTCGGTAGCCGAATTAAGCTCAATGCGCAGAATACCGGTATCCTGACCGGTATACGGCTTTTCGGCGTCGTGATCGGTGCCGCTGTCAGGAGCCTGCGCGGCTATTTCGGGCGATATAAAGATAAAACTGCGGATATCTTCCAGCTTTTTATCTCCTATCCCGTCAACATTAAGCAGGTCTTCAAAAGAATAAAAATATCCATGTTCATCACGGTAAGAAACGATATTTCCGGCTATCGTTTCGCCTATTCCTTTTATATAAACAAGCTCGTCTGCAGAAGCGGTGTTTATATCTATAGGAAGATCTATTTCCGTAACGGTTTCAGTGCTTTCCGTAGCATCAGTATACGAAAAATCCGCATCTCCGTCCTCCCATATATCGCTGTCGTCGGCAGCAGGAGCGTCGGTATATCCCTCTCCTGCTATCTGGTCGCTTGAAAGGGTAACGATAGTCGGTATCGCAAGTTCATAATTTTTGTCCGTCACATAGTATATTGCCATTGACAGAATTGACGCTATACAGCAGCATAATAAAAAAGCAATCGATTTCCTCATTTTTATCAGCCTTCATTATTTTTTACGACATTCAAAAATATATCATTCCGATTTTTTGTTATTATAACATAAAAATTCATATTATGTCAATACGGTGCCGTCTGCTGCAAAGAATAAAATGGATATTTTTAACATCAAATGCAGACTGCCTCCTTTAGTGAACGGCTTGGAAAACATCTGAATAAAAGCATATACAGCTTATATGACAATAAAATGCAAATTATTCGTGCAAATTTTTTTGAAAATCTTGCTATTTTGAAATGGATGTGCTATAATAATGAAAATACCTGCCTGTAGGAGTGATAGATTTGTTAAACAAAAAAAATAACGGTCTTAAAGCAAAAATAAGATCTCATATATACCTTATTTCCATGATCTCGATAGCATTTGTTGCCATTTCGGCTTGTGCGATCACTTCCGTTGTCAGTCAGAGGCAGACGAACCGTATGGCTATAGCACAGCTTGATGAATGCAGTTCAAAATTGCAGTCATGGCTTGAAGAAAAGATCACGCTCACTCAATTTATAGCAGAAGAAATAGTTGACCGCGGTTATGCACTTGACAAATCCAAATGCCAGCCGTTTTTAGTTGACTGTATTGAAAGAGATCCCGAATCATACGACGTTTACCTCGGATACGCAGACGGAAGCGCTGTTTTCGGCGACGGCTGGGAACCTGCTCCCGGCGAATACGACCCTACAACAAGAGACTGGTATAAAGCCGCTATCGCTGCCGACGGCATAATAATTGCCGATCCGTATACTGACGCTCAGTCAGGCAGACAGGTGATCACCTGCGCAGTCAAGATAAAAATAGGCGATGAAGTAATAGGCGTTCTTGCAAGAGATATTTTTATAGATGAGATAGGAGATATCGTCAATTCCCTGCATATTGACGAAAACGGCTATGCTGTCCTTACAAAAGATGACGGCTCTATAATCATTCACAAAAACAATGATTTTATGCCCTACGCAGACGCAGATGAAAATACCGTATCAACAAATCTATCCGATATTATGGAAGGTTATTCCGTCACCCTTGAAAGCGGAAAAGTTACCACTCTGAAAGATAATAACGGCGAAAAGGTCAAATTTGCCCAGACAGAAATGACATTGGTAAACTGGAAGCTGGGCTATGCTATGAACTATATGGAATATCACAGCGGAATGATATATATGATAGTGATATTCGCAGCAATGACGGTTATTTTCAGCAGCATTATAGCCGCTTATGTTTCCGTTCTGCTCAGGAAGGCGTTTGAACCGCTTTCGGCAGTCTCCGACACAGCAAAGACCGTTGCGCAGGGACATCTGGACGTATTTTTCGATTACGAAGGCAATGATGAGATAAGCGGCGTATGCCGTACCATAGAAGCAAACAACCGGGTAATGAAAGATTACATAGAAGATATTTCCGAAAGGCTCAGCGACATTTCCCACGGACAGTTCAACAACGATTCCAGCGTGGAATATCTTGGAGATTATGCAGTAATAAAAGAATCACTTGACGATATTTCCGATTCTCTCGGACAGGTTTTTGAGGGGATAGAAAACGCTTCCGAAGCCGTTTACGGCGGCGCAGAAGGAGTTGCAGACAGCGCCAATCAGCTTGCGGAATCGGTATCCATGCAGACTGCGGTAATAAACGATATCGTTTCCGAGATGAAAACCGTATCCGAAAAAGTCACGGGAAACGTTGCCAGCACGGACAATGCAAGAAGTATTGCTAAAGATACTGCCGACGCAGTAAGAAAAAGCAATGAACAGATGAATAATCTTCTTGAAGCAATGAAAGAAATTTCCAGTGCGTCGGAAGAAATAAAAAATATCATCGGAACTATTGAAGACATTGCATTCCAGACAAACATACTTGCTCTTAACGCGTCTGTTGAAGCAGCAAGGGCGGGTTCTGCCGGACGAGGATTTGCAGTTGTAGCTGATGAGGTACGGAACCTTGCAGGAAAAAGTTCGGAAGCGTCTGTACAGACATCTGAACTTATCGAACATTCAGCAAAAGCCGTCAGCAGAGGTCTGAAATATGCCGAAGAAGCGTCAGACGCGCTTAAAAGAGTCGTTGAGCATACCAACGAGATCGACGGTATAATAGACCGTATCAACGAAGAATCTCACGATCAGAACAGCTGCATAGAAGATGTTAACGAAAAGATCAACATTATTGCCGAATATGTATCCTCCGCCGCTGCAAATGCCGAGGAAAGCGCAGCAGCTTCCGAGGAGCTCAACGGTCAGGCGTCTGCTCTTAAAGAAATGCTTACCAATTTTGGTACGTCATCATCTTCAGCTGATGAAGAAGCAGATACAGATGATATCGAATAATGATCTTAACTATAAAAAGCAGTCTGATTTAAAATGGGCTGCTTTTTTATTATATTACCTAATTTATGTAGTTTTTAATGGATAAAGTCAGATAATGTCAGAAAAAATTTTTATTTTTTTCAAAAAAAGTATTGACAATAAGCACGAAAGGTGATATAATAATAAAGCATTCTCAATAAGAAAAAGCAAATTTAATATCGCGGAGTGGAGCAGCTCGGTAGCTCGTCGGGCTCATAACCCGAAGGTCGTTGGTTCAAATCCAGCCTCCGCAACCAGATAACAAAACCGCCCGATACCGTTCAAACGGCTGTATCAGGCGGTTTTCTTTATGTATAAGCTGCCGTTCCGACTGCAAATTTGCGGTCGGAAATGCGGAAAAATCACACGAAATTCTTAAAAAATCACACGAAAAATCACACGAAAACAGGTTTTATCAGAAAACGAAATAAGCTACAAAGTCTAATATGTAAATTGTTGGAAAGGACGCATTGCAGGATCAGGTGCAATACGTCCTTTTCCTATAAATGGATATTTGATAATTACCATTATCTTACAATGCACTGACGTGTGGTTTTGTGAACAATTTGTAAAATTTGTTGAAAAATCTGTTTAGATATGGTATAATAATACTAATCCCTCATTAAAGTGTAGACAAAAAATTTGCACAAAATCCATATATGCAAGATTTTGCACAAATTTTTTGTACACTTTATAATCGGGAATTAGATAAAGCTAAAATTCAAGATCAAGTGAGGATACTTTTATGACCGACAAGGAATACAAAACAGCAGCTAAGGAATTTTCGGAGCGTTGGAAAGATAAAGGCTACGAGAAAGGCGAATCTCAGAAATTTTGGATAGATCTGCTTACAAATGTTTACGGTGTAAAAAATATTGCCGGATTTATCAGCTTTGAAGATCAGGTGCATCT
>CANQZR010000106.1 GCA_947628405.1 uncultured Clostridia bacterium | reverse complement strand
TCAATGAAACAGCTTCTCGAAGCAGGCGTTCACTTCGGTCACCAGACCAGAAGATGGAACCCGAAAATGGCTCCGTATATCTTTACGGAAAGAAACGGCATCTACATTATCGACCTTCAGAAAACAGTGAAAAAACTTGACGAGGCTTATAACTTCATCAAGTCCGTTGCCGAAAACGGCGACACGGTCCTTTTTGTAGGAACCAAAAAGCAGGCGGGCGATTCCGTTAAGGAAGAAGCCGTTCGTGCAGGCGTTCACTATGTAAACGCAAGATGGCTCGGCGGTATGATGACCAACTTCAAGACTATCCAGAGACGTATCAAGAGACTTGAACAGCTCCACCAGATGGAAGAGGACGGAACATTCAATCTTCTGCCTAAAAAAGAAGTTGTCAAGCTCCAGCTCGAGATCGAAAAGCTCGAAAAATACCTTGGCGGTATCAAGACAATGACCAAGCTTCCCGGAGCACTCTTTGTCGTTGACCCGAGAAAGGAAAAGATCGCTGTTGCCGAAGCAAAGAAACTGGGTATCCCTATCGTTGCTATCGTTGACACAAACTGCGATCCTGACGACGTTGATTACGTTATCCCCGGAAACGACGACGCTATCCGCGCAGTTAAACTCATTGCCGGCGCTATGGCTGACGCCGTTATCGAGGGCAGACAGGGCGAGCAGGAAGCTGTTGCGGCAGAAGAGGCTGAAGCCGAAGAAGAAGCTGCCGAATAATTTCATAATGATCGTATACGATAAAACGGCAGGCGTTGATGATCCCTGCCGTATTTCGGAAATGATAAGTTTTAGGAGGAATAAAAATGGCTGTATCCGTACAGGAGATAAAAGACCTTATGAAAGCTACAGGCGTTGGAATGATGGACTGTAAGAAGGCTCTCGAAGAAGCAGAGGGCGACACCGAAAAGGCAGTTACCATTCTCCGTGAAAAGGGTCTTGCCACACAGGCTAAGAAAAGTTCCAGAGTTGCTGCGGAGGGTATCGTTACTTCCGTTGTTGAGGGCAATGTAGGCGCTGTTGTAGAAGTTAATATTGAAACTGACTTTGCTGCAAACAACGACGAGTTCAAGGCATTCGTTGCTGCTGTTGCAAAGACCGTTATCGAAAAGGATCCTGCAGATGTTGACGCTCTTAAAGCTGCAACTATCAGCGGCGGAAGCAAGAGCGTTGAGGAAACTCTTCAGGATCTGTTCATCAAGATCAGAGAGAACATGGTGATCCGCCGTTTCAAGAGACTTGAAGGCGTTCTTGTTCCTTACGTTCACGGCGGCGGAAGCATAGGCGTTATGGTCAAGTTGGATACCGATCTTCCTGCCGATAAGGTATTTGAAGTCGGCAAGAACTGCGCGCTTCAGGTAGCTGCTATGAATCCTGCTTACCTGAACAGAGAGTCCGTTCCTGCGGAAGTTCTTGATGAAGAAAAGAAGATCATCATGACCCAGATGGCTGAAGATCCTAAAATGGCTTCTAAGCCCGAGCAGGTAAGAGCAAAGATCGCAGAAGGCAAGGTAGGAAAATACTACAGTGAGAACTGCCTCCTTGAGCAGGCTTATGTAAAGGACGACAAGATGAACGTTCAGAATTACATCAAGACAGCTGCAAAGGAACTTGGCGGAAATATCAATGTTGTTGAGTATGTCCGCTTTGAGAGAGGCGAAGGAATCGAGAAGAAGAAGGACGACTTTGCTGCCGAGGTTGCCAGCATGGCAAGCGGAAATAAGTAATTTCCTTTGAATATTAACGATAACGCTCCCGAAGAATTATCCGGGAGCGTTTTTGCTGTATAAAAACGCCCGGAAGATTTCCGGGCGTTTCATATTACTGTCCGTTAAGACCGTTTTTCCTGATTATTTCAGCATAATCCTTGTAAGCGTAGTTAAGGTCAACTTCTCCGTCAATGCCGTTTATTTCTCCGGTGGAAGAATACTGCCACATTCCGTAGTGACCGTTGTAGCTGTTATTGAGCTTGTCCTTGTCGCCCCAGCTTGCTACCCATATGTCGTACTTTTTCACACGGGACATATCCACATTATCGCCGAAGAATTTTGAATAGCTGTAGATCGTAGCGTAATATCCTGCGTTTTCAAGCTCGGTCATGAATGCGTCGATTATATCGGTGACCTTTTTGCGGCTCATTTTTTTGTAAAATTCTTCTTCGATATCAAGAACAACAGGGTATGTGGGGTCATAATTTTTTATCCTGCTGAGGAAAAATTTTGCTTCTTTTTTTGCTTCTGCAACTGTTTTTGCATATGTATAATGATAAAATCCGTAATCTATGCCGTATTCTTCGCAGCCTGCTACATTCTGTTCAAGGCAGATATCGGTGTCCTCATAGCCGAATGAACTGCGTATCATTACATAGTCGATCCCACTTTTTGAAACAGCTTCCCAGTCTATATCGCCTTGCCATTTTGATACGTCGATACCTCGGAGTATATCGTCATATACAGTTACAATAAAGATGTTGCTTGCGCCGTCCCTTGCTGTGACGGTTATTATAGCCGTGCCTTCGCCTACAGCCGTTACAAGACCGGTGGGCGAAACTGTGGCGACGCTTTCATCATCGGAAGAATATGTAAGATAGTCATATATTCCCAAAGGATATATTATAGGTTCGATCTGTGTTTCTCTGCCTTTTCTGAGAATAGCGGAGCGTTCGGTAAAGTCAATTGATTGAACATCACCGATCTTGAAATCAGTGCCGCCCTCGCTGTCGGTAACGGTAAAGTAGATGTTTTTCTTGATGCCCTTGGAAGTTTCCACTTTTACTTTTGCCGTACCGAATCCAACTGCGGTAACAAGACCGTTATCATCTACCTGAACGATATGTTTACCATAGCTTTTAAAGGTAACGTAATCGTCAGATTTCAGCGGACTGAATCCGTATTCGATCTGGAAAGTTTCGCCTATGATGATGTTATTGTTCTGTGGAACTTTGAGCCGCAGGTTCCTTGCAGGATTATTTACTATCCGATTATCTTCATTGAACTGACCGGCAATAGCGCTGTCTTCCAAATAAGGCGCATCTTCTTCGTCGTTGCCGTCGTTTTCATCAGATGTTTCATCGGAATAGTCCGCTTCTTCCACTTTGGTCTCAATGATAAAAGACGGATCATCTGCCTGAAGAGCGTTGTACTGTTCTGTTTCGTCATCTGCATAAACGGAAAGATCTGCCGCAGAGCTTCCCACAAAGCCGGGTATCATGCAGAGTGACAATACCAGACCGATAAAGGTTAATATTTTTTTCTTTTTCACCGTTAATGTCTCCTTAATTTATTTCTATTAATTATTCTATAATAATACAACGGATTTGTCAAGTATTTTGACGATTTTCCGAAAATTTACTCGAAATTTGTATAAATAAATATTTTGCATAAAAATTCCCCGTCAGGCAAAATGCTTTGCCTGACGGGGAAAATAACTTTTTAACTGCATAATTCCGGGAAATATACTTTGTACCATACCAGAAAGATGAATACCGTCCATATCTTTCGGCTGTTGTCCGCTTTGCCGCTGCGGTGATCGTCAAGCAGCTTTATAAGCAGATCGGTATTGAAAAAGTGCTGCGCAGCAGGGGAGGTGAACCGCTCTTTTATGATATTGTAGTATTTGTCTTCCTTGAGCCATACCCTGATAGGAACAGGAAAACCGAGTTTTTTCTTGTTTGCCGTTTGCGGAGGAGCGGAACGCAGAGCCGCTTTTCTCATGGCAAATTTGGTGTTTTCGTCGGTAACTCTGTATTTTGTAGGTATCTTTTCCGCAAGAGCCATAACTTCTTTGTCAAGGAAAGGGACTCGCAGTTCCAGACTGTTTGCCATTGACATTTTATCTGCTTTCAGAAGAATATCTCCCGTCATCCACAGATGCAGGTCAAGATACTGCATTTTTGTGACCGGGTCTGCGTCCTTTACCTTATCATAGAAAGGTTTGGTGATCTCAATAGCGTCCGAAGCGTCGGTCTTTATTTTAAGAAGCGCTTTGCGTTCTTTTTCGCTGAACATATACGCGTTTCCTATAAAACGTTCTTCAAGGTCTTTTCCCCGGCGGACAAGGAAATTAACGCCTCTTTTTGCCGGCAGTTTTGAAGCTGCAGCGCCTATAGCTCTCCTTATCGGACGGGGGATAGCGTTATATGCAGGTACAGACATAGGTTCTTTGTAGATATTGTATCCTCCGAAAATTTCATCAGCGCCTTCACCTGAAAGCACCACTTTTACATATTCCGAAGCCTTTTTGCACACAAAATACAATGCTATGCACGACGGATCTGCCAGCGGTTCGTCCATGTGGTACTGGATCTTTTCAATACTGTTCCAGTATTCCTCCGGAGAGATGACCTTGCTGATATTTTCTTTGTGTATATATTTGGAAAATTCTTTTGCCCAACCTATCTCGTTGTATTTTTCGTCCTCACCGAAACCTACCGTAAATGTTTTGTCCACATTTGCCACTGCTGCGACATAACTGGAGTCAACGCCGCTGGAAAGGAAACTTCCGACTTCAACATCTGAAATTTTATGCGCTTCTACGGAGTTCTTGAAAACGTCGGAAATTTCGTCCACCCAGTAATCAAGTCCGTGGCTGTCGTCCGGCTTAAATTCTATATCCCAGTAGCGTGAAACGGACAGTTTACCGTCTGAATACGTGAAATAGTGAGCCGGAAGAAGTTTAAAAACATTCCTGAAAAATGTCTGTTCTGTGGGCGAATACTGGAAAGTCAGATAATTTTCCAGAGCAGCCTCGTTGAGTTCTTTTCTGAAATCGGGGTGAACAAGGAACGCTTTTATTTCAGATCCGAAAATAAACGTATCGCCCATAACGGCATAATACATAGGCTTTATCCCGAAGAAATCCCTTGCTCCGAAAAGTTCTTTTTTTACCGTATCCCATATTACGAACGCGAACATTCCTCTTAATTTATTAAGTATTCCTGTGCCGTATTCTTCATAGCCGTGGATAAGTACTTCCGAATCGGTATTTGTCCTGAAAGTATGTCCTGCTTTTATAAGTTCTCCGCGGATAGACTGATAATTGTAGATCTCACCGTTGAAAAGCAGCACCTTGGTCTTATCCTCGTTGAATATAGGCTGGTCGCCAGATGATGAAATATCTATTATACTTAGCCTGCGAAAACCGAGAGCGATATTTTCGTCTATATATTTTCCTCCCGAATCGGGACCGCGGTGTTTTATCTTATCCATCATTTCTTCGATTATCTTGTTTGAATTGTTTTTAGTATTAGTAAATCCGACAAAGCCGCACATAAAAACCCTCCATAAACGGAAAATAAAAAATTGCTAATTAAATATACTATTTTATTATACTGCATTATTACCCGATTTGCAAGTAAAAACGGTGAATTTTTTAATTCAATGCCGTATATATGACCTGTACCGCAAATAAAACGGCTTTTCCGTCAGGCATAAACGGAAAAGCCGAATTTTTTTGATCATCTTTCTATCTGCTGTTCTCTGTCCGGACCTACGCCTACCATGGCTATCCTGCATTCGCAAAGCTCTTCAAGACGTTTGATGTAGCTTTTGCATATCTCGGGAAGTTCGTCAAATGTCCTGCATGATGTGATATCATCATTGAAACCCTTGTGTTCTTCATAAACCGGTTCACAGCCCTCAAGTTCTTCAAGCGTGGCGGGGAAGTCCTTTATTATCGTTCCGTCCGGTTTTTTGTATGCAACGCATATTTTCAGCGTGTCCAGTCCGGCAAGGGTATCGAGCTTGTTTACTACAAGGCAGTTAAGACCGTTTACTCTTACTGCGTGTCTTACTATCACCGCGTCGAACCAGCCCGTTCTTCTGGGACGTCCTGTAGTTGTGCCGAATTCGCCGCCGTTGTTGCGGATATAGTCGCCTGTTTCATCATCAAGCTCCGTAGGGAACGGACCCTTTCCGACTCTTGTGGTATAGGCTTTTGCAACGCCGTATACCTTGTCTATCATTGTAGGACCTACTCCTGTTCCTATGCACACTCCTGCTGAAATAGGGTGCGAACTGGTGACATAAGGATATGTTCCGAAATCAATATCAAGAAGCGTTGCCTGAGCGCCCTCAAAAAGTATTTCTTTTCCGGCTTTGTAAGCCTCATAGATAAGTACCGAAACATCGTCAACATATTTTGCAAGG
>CANQZR010000105.1 GCA_947628405.1 uncultured Clostridia bacterium | reverse complement strand
GAGGAACTTCCGGACGACGAACACAAGAGCACTCCTGAATATCCCGACGATGCTGAGGAAGCCAAAGAGCCTGAAGAGACTGAGGCTGATGATGATACCGACGGAGACGGCGATATTCCTTACGAGCCGGAAGAAAACGAAAACCCTGAAACCGGCGATTCTCTTACTGCAATAATGCTCGCACTGGCAGCTTCCGCTGTTGCGGCAATATGCACAAGAAAGAAGAAGTAAGCGTTTGCAGGAAAAACGGCACAAACAAAAAGATAAGACCTCCCCGGGAAATTATCCGGGGAGGTCTTTTGCTGAAAAGAAAAACTCCTGCCTTTTGCGGCAGGAGTTTTATCGTCATATAACTTCTTTAAGTATAAGATAAGCAACGGTCGTAAGGGACTTTGCTTCAACGTAATTCTGGTCGATAATAAAATTGCCCTCTTCAAGCATGCGCTTTATTTCGGAAATTCGTTCAAATCCCGAAAGGGCTTCCTGCATATTCGGTATAACGAAGTAAGACTTCTGTATAATATGGCGCACTTCCGTTCGTATTCCTCTGGGGATAGGCACTGCGTCCGTATTTATGGGGAAGTCAGCGCTTTCAAGGCTGTCAAGAGGGCATTCACGGTTTTCCGTGACGCGCTTTGATATATCTTCCGCAGCTTGTCTGCCGAATACAAGAGCTTCGAGCAGCGAGTTTGAAGCAAGCCTGTTATTTCCGTGAACGCCTGTGTGTGAACATTCACCGACCGCGTAAAGCCCGTCGATCGACGACATTGCCGAGGTATTTACGTTTATGCCGCCCATAAGGTAATGCTGGCATGGATATATGGGTATCATATCCTTGGTCATATCTATTCCCTGACTGAGCAGATACTTGTATATCATAGGGAATCTGTTTTTCAGAAATTCCGGGTCCTTGTGGGTTATGTCAAGATAAAATTCATCTGAGTTCAGTTTTCTGCCCTCGCTGATTATGGCGTGTGAGACTACGTCGCGCGGAGCAAGTTCAAGGCGGTCGTCATAATTCTGCATAAAACGTTCCTTATTGCAGTTTTTAAGATAAGCGCCCTCGCCGCGGACGGCTTCCGAGATAAGGAAACATTCTCTGGTATGCTTGTTGTTGAACGCCGTCGGGTGGAACTGGATAAGCGAAAGATTTTTTATATTTGCACCCATTTCATAGGCGAAAGTTATTCCGTCTCCGGTGGCAATGGCGGAATTTGTGGTGTAATCATAGACCCTGCCTATGCCGCCCGTTGCAAGTACAAAATAACGGCTGTTGAAAGTGCAGTGTTCGTCATTATGAAGTATATCCGCAGAAAATCCCGTTGAGGTCTTTTTCAGTCTGCAAAGCAAAGCGTTTTCAACGATATCGGTGTTTGGACGCTTTTTCAGCGCTTCCTGAAGCTTTGTGGTTATTTCAAAGCCTGTGGAATCCTTGTGGTGGAAAATACGTCTGCGCGAATGTCCGCCCTCAAGAGTGCGGTGGAGCTCTCCGTGTTCGTCCCTGTCAAAATCTACGCCCAGTTTCAGTATGGTTTCGATCTCATGGGCGGCTTCGTTGACAAGTATTTTCAGGCTGTCCGGATTGTTTTTAAATCCTCCGGCAATAAGCGTATCCTGAGTATGCATACCAACGCTGTCGTCTTTCGGCTGATAGACCGCCGCAATGCCTCCCTGCGCCAGAGCCGAATTGCAGAGAATAAGATCGCGTTTTGTTATAACAAGTATTTTCAGCTCGTCGGGAAGATTAAGCGCAGTATAGATACCGCCGGCGCCTGTTCCGGCTATTATGACATCATAATTCTTGATCATTTATAATTCCTTCTTTTTCAACATTATGCAGAAGTTTAAGGCAATGTCATGAAAGCACATTCATAACATTGCCCTTATTGTACCACATATTTCCGAATAAGTCAAGAAAAATAAGCCTGTCCGGTAACTACTCTGTCACGTCCTGCAAGATCTTTATGGACGGCAATGTTCTTATAGCCGCTTTTTTTAAGGATATCCTTAACGGCTTCGCCCTGTTCAAAGCCTATTTCAAAGGCGATAAGTCCGCCGTCTTTTAGTATTTCTTTCCACAGAACGGAAATTATCCTGTAGAATTTAAGCCCGTCAGCGCCTCCTCGCAGGGCAAGTTCGGGTTCATATTTTACTTCACGGGAAAGTTCGTTCATTTCCTTATCGGTAAGGTAGGGAGGGTTGGAAACTATCCCGTCGATCTTGCGGTATTCGCCGAAGTCGTCCGGATCGAGGAAATTTTCCAGAAGTCTGCCGTCGGTAACATCACCCTTGATAATTTTTACGTCCGCTTCGTTATGGCGGATATTTTTTATAAGATAGGGCATAGCCTCGGAGGAAAGCTCCACCGCGTGAACAGCCGCTCCCGGCAGTTCTTTTTTCAGGGTGACGGCAATGCAGCCGCTGCCGCTGCAAAGGTCGCATATTTCCGGGGAATGATCTTTTTGCCCGGCAAAATGTTCGATCACCTTTTCAACGAGTATTTCCGTATCGGGTCGGGGGATAAGGACTCCGTCGCCCACAAAAAACGTTCTTCCGAAAAATTCCCATTTTCCGAGGATATATTGCAGAGGAATACCGGAACAGCGTTTTTCGGCGGCGGACATAAGCCTGTCCGCGTCAGGTTCGGGAACTTCTCTGTCGCCGTAAAGAAGCAGAGTTACCTTGTCTGCGTCAAGGATATCCTCAAAAAGGCAGTCGGCGTCAAAGCGGTGATCTTCAACGCCTGCCGCGGCAAGCATATTTTCGGTAAGTTCGTAAAGTTCTTTTAATATCAATGTTTAAACGTCCTTTCAGAAAGATATCACTCCAAGATGTTCAAGAAGAATTTTAGTTCCGATAAGGATCAGAATGACCCCTCCTGCGATCTCGGCTTTATTTTTGTATTTTGCCCCGAAGCGGTTGCCGATAATAACTCCGCCGAGGGAAAGCGCAAAGGTAGTAACGCCGATAATAAGTATCGCAAAGAATATGCTTACTTCAAGGAACGCAAATGTTATCCCCACCGCAAGGGCGTCAATGCTTGTGGCTATTGCAAGCATGAAAAGTTCGCCTATTTTCAGGGAATATTCCGTTTCTTCGTTATCGTCCTTTTCGTGCAGAGCGTCGAAGATCATTTTTCCTCCGATAAAAAGCAGCAGAACAAAGGCTATCCAGTGATCGAAAGATTCGATATACTTTGAAAATCCCGAACCGAGGAAATAGCCGATAAGCGGCATAAGCGCCTGAAATCCGCCGAAAAACAGAGCGATGATATAAGCGTGTCCAAGGTTTAACTTACGCATATTAAGACCTTTGCAGACGGATACGGAAAATGCGTCCGCAGAAAGCCCTATGCCTATCATAAGCAGTTCAAAAAATCCCATAATGTGAACGTCTCCCGATATCAATTACAGCTTGTCAATTTAAATTTATGAAAGATATCCCGTTTATATGCAGGAATTATCAGAATTTGTTTTTCCGTCAAGCTATCCGGGCAAATAATTCCGGAACTCCCTTTCTTTGCTTTGCTTTTTAAGAAGGGGAGTTCCGCCGCTTGGTAAAAAACATTGTGTTCGTCTGCACCGTATCAGCTTTTCGGGCAGACTTTATTTTTGCGTCAGGCTTCGTACGCCTTGATTATTTCTCCTATGAACAGCTTGTGAATGGGGTCGTTTCCGTTGGCAGGCTTTACATCATCAGCCATAAGGGAAACGTCCATGTCCTGCGCGTAAATTTTGCGGCAGACAAGAGTGAGCTTTGCTTCTTCAAAGGTCACCGTTCCGTCAATATATTCCGGGTCAAGTTTTGCCTGTGCGGGCTTGTCGCAGTCACGTCCGGAATACGAGCCGCAGAATCTCAGTGCCGGGCGGTATTTCTCGTCGTAAAAACTTACGGTGAACAGATCGTTCTTTTCCATAAATTCAAAAGTGTAACGGGTAGGACGTACAACGGCAGTAAAAACATTCTTTCCCCACATAACGCCGGCAAAGCCCCATGCCGCGGTCATGGTGTTGAATTTTTCCTTGTTTCCGCAGGTAAGCAGGAACCAGTCTTTGCCTATCCTGTTCCAAGGGTTGAAGTCAAGTTCGTTTACATTGATCTCTTTCATAATATCCATTCCTTTCAATAATATATTAAATTTTATTCATATGCCTTTTCAGGAATTACACTATAGTTCCTCCGCCAACAACGATATCGCCGTCGTATATTACAAGCGCCTGACCCTTTGCAGGAGCGCGCTGGGGAACGTCAAAAGTTACTTTTATGCGGCTGTCTCCCACTCTTTCAAGAGTTCCTGCCGAATCGCGCATATTGTAGCGTGTTTTTGCGGTTATTCTCATAGGTCCTGAAATATCCGGAACGGAAATAAGGTTCACGTCCTCGGCAGTGACGGAAGTTTTCATAAGGTTTTCGCTGTCTCCGAGAGTAACGGTATTATTTTCGGAATTTTTATCGCAGACGAATACCGGCTTCCCGAATGTAACTCCAAGACCTTTCCGCTGACCTATAGTATAACGGTGTATTCCCTGATGTCTGCCGATAACATTGCCGTCAGTGTCAAGAAAATCTCCTTCCGGAAAAGTTTTTCCTGTATATCTTGAAATAAAACCGGCATGATCTCCGTCCGGGACAAAGCAGATGTCCTGACTGTCCGGCTTACGGGCGTTCACAAGACCGTTTTCCTCTGCAAGAGCGCGGATATCGGCTTTTTCCATTCCGAAAAGAGGAAAAACAGTGTGTTCAAGCTGAAACTGGGTCATATTGTACAGAACATAGGTCTGGTCTTTTTTTCTGTCGGCAGGACGGATAAGCAGCGCTCTGCCGGTCTTTTCATCATGTCCGACCTTGGCGTAATGTCCGGTGGCAATGCCGTCAAAGCCCAGTTCTTCCGCTCGCCGGAGCATTTTGCCGAATTTTATATACCTGTTGCAGGATATGCAGGGATTGGGCGTTCTGCCGTGTATATATTCGTCGGCAAATCTGTCCATTACATCACGGGCGAAATCGTCCTTGAAATTGAATACGAAATGTTCTATGCCAAGCTTGCGGCAGACGGTCTTTGCGTCCTCGATATCCGAAAGGGAACAGCAGGTGCGCGTGAGAAGATCCTCATCATCATAGCCGTCAAAAAGTTTAAGGGTGCAGCCGCTTACTTCGTATCCGGCGTTTTTCAGCAGCAGTGCTGCGGCGGAACTGTCCACGCCGCCGCTCATTCCCACAAGAATTTTTTTCATTTCAGCAGCTCCTCAAAAGACGTAAGCGCCATATCGGCGTGTTTTTTGATACTGTCAAATTCCTCCGCATAGGTCTTGTCGAACATTCCAACGACGAAAAATCCTGCATTTTTTGCGGATATGACCGCGTGCAGGGAGTCTTCAAAAACCGCTGTTGCGGAGGGTGTTCCTCCCAATTTTTCTGCAGCTTTCAGGAAAATTTCCGGCGATTCCTTTCCGCAGCCCACTTCGTCGGAGGTTATGACAAATTCCATAAGATCAAGTATACCTTTTGCATGCAGAGCGTCCGATGCAAGTTTTTTTCTGTTTGATGTGGCAACGCACATTTTTATGCCGCGTTCTGCGGAGTATCTTATAAAGTCGTATGCGCCGTCTTTCAGCGGCACCGGACCAAGATAGCGTTCCTCGACGATCTCAAGTATTTTTCTGCCGGTCTCTTCAGGGGAAAGCGGCAGAGAAAATTCCCGTACAAGATATTCGCACGCAGAATCAAAATGCATGGTCTTCATGGTTTTGGAATGGGCAGGGTCATATTCGCAGCCGAATCCCGTTATAAATTCACGGTCGGAGTCCGCCCAGACGGAAAGGCTGTCAAGAAGAGTTCCGTCCATATCAAAAATAATATATTTTATGTTTCCGGGCAGCATATGATTATCCTTCCAAAGCAAAAATTTCTTCTTAAATTATAACAGTTCGAGCGGATTTTGTCAACTGCGGAGTATATAAACAAGAGAGTTAAGAGTGGAGTGTGAAGAGTTGAGATATTATAATTTAGCACACCAAACATGATAAACAATAGCTGGTCGAGCTGAGCCCAGCTCGCAGGGTCTAAGGGAAAAACAAATGCTTTGCATTTGTTTGCGCCCCTTGTCGCTTTCCGCAGAAAGCGAAATCCCCTTAAAAATAGCTCCGCAAGGGTGTGAATAAAACGACGCAAGCGTCGTCTAAGCCGTCTTGCGGCTTCAAGAGGGGGCTGCCCTGC
>CANQZR010000104.1 GCA_947628405.1 uncultured Clostridia bacterium | reverse complement strand
CCCAGTGAGCTGTTTGGCAACATATATAAATAAATTTTGCTTTGCCCAAAACAGTCCGCCGGACTGTTTTGGAAATTTTAAATTTTGCGCTTCGCGCAAAATTATCATTTATCAGTAAATATAAAAATGTTAAAAATCAAATCCTTATTGTAGCATTATATTATATGAACAGCGTGCAAAATTCAGAAAAATTTTCGCCGACCTTTCAATGCCGGCAAAATTTTTATTTTTTATCGCGAAGCGTTCCTTTGTCCCTGTCAAATCCCGACCACGCCATGCCGGCTATCAGCCAGAAAAACGGCGCGACCGTTACCGCACTCGCACTGAAAAATGCCTGCACCGAATATGCCAGCGCAGCCGTCAGCAAAGCGGGACGGAACCACATTTTTCCGTCGGAATAAAATTCTTTCATGCCCTTGAATAAGCGTATAAACGTCATCACAAGCAGAACGGCATACAGTATCAGCGAGGGTATTCCCCTTGTTGCCGCAATATATAGATATTCATTGTAACTGCGGTCTATACTGTCAATAAACATATCTTCGTTTGATATCTGCGCTTTTGCCATAAGATCCGGTCCTACGCCAAGCAGAGGGTTTTCCTTTATAAGCGTAAAGCTCCTGTCAGCGCCTATCTGCCACAGGCTGCTTTCATTTACCGGCGAAGGCGATCCTATTATAAACAGCCGGTAAAAGCCGTCGGAATAAGCTATTGCTTTGTCGCGCAGGTAAATTCCCTGAAAAGCAAAAACCAGCGCAAATATTATCACATAAACTATTATAAGCACCGCAAGCCGTTTTCCGGGAGAACTTAGCTTTCTTCCCTCAAAGCGTATGCTGTTTTTGCGGAACAGTTCTATTGCTATGGCAATTACCAGTGCCGCTCCTATGCCGATAAGCGGCACGACCGACGATGTGAAAAGTCCCGTCAGGAAGAACGCCGCAGCCGACGCTCCGTATACCCTTGCCCGGATAAGGCTTTCATCATATACCGCGCCTACTATTGCCGCTCCCGAAGCAAGCGTCAGGAACGATCCGTAAAATATAGGGCTGTCGGAAAGTCCGCTGGAAAGATGCACGTTCTTTAAAAGCAGCAGCGCCGGCAGATCCCTGAAATCCGACGGGAATCCCCAAGGTATATGCTGCATAACCGCAAATATCGACTGAACGATCCCTGCGCCCACAAGTATGTCAAGCACCGTCCTGACCGAGGCGCGCTTTTTGACCGTCATTGCAAGCAGAAATATCCCGAAATATGCCAGCAGAGACAGCAGACCTTCATATCTGCCAAGTTCGCCCATTATTGCGGTGTTTATATATTCCTGTGAATCGGACGTGAGCACTACTTTGTAATATGACGCCGCTGCAAGCAGCGCCATGCCGAATATTATAAATGCCGCAGGATAGCTTTTCAGGCTGATATCTTTCCTTAAAAGCTGCACTATAAAGAACAGTATACAGGAAAATCCCGTTGCATAAAGGAACGAACCGAGAAAAGAGCTTGCTTTTGTTACAAAAGTAATGAACACTCCTCCCAACAGAGGAACGATTATACAAGCGCATAAAAGTCCGTTTATCCATTTTGCTACAGTTTCATACTTCATGTTGAGTATGAAATTTGATTTTTCCGTAGTTCCGAATATGGTCTTTGGCATAAGCTACCTCCAAATAAAATTCCCCGCACCTTGGCACGGGGAAATTTTTTCCGCAAGAGAATTACTTGGCGTATTCCACCGCGCGGCTCTCTCTTATAAGGTTTATCTTGATCTGTCCGGGATAGTCCATTTCGTTTTCTATGCGCTGGGCGATCTCCCTTGCAACGATAGTCATTCTTTCGTCGTTTATCTTTTCCGGAAGTACCATTATGCGCACTTCGCGACCCGCCTGTATAGCGTAGGATTTTTCAACGCCGTCGTAAGACGTGCATATTTCTTCCAGCTTTTGCAGACGCTTGATGTAGTTTTCGTAATTTTCGCTTCTTGCGCCGGGTCTTGCGGCTGAAATAGCGTCGGCTGCCTGTACGAGCGAAGCAATAACGGTCTTGGGTTCAACATCGCCGTGATGAGCTTCGATAGCGTGGATAACGTCGGGATTTTCCTTGTACTTCTTGCAGACGTCAACACCTATCTGAACATGAGAACCTTCTATTTCGTAGCTTAAAGCCTTTCCTATATCGTGGAGAAGTCCGGCTCTGCGTGCAAGGTTAGCGTCAACGCCAAGCTCGGAAGCCATTATTCCTGCAAGATGCGCTACTTCTATAGAATGGTTGAGAACATTCTGGCGGTATGATGTACGGTAGTAAAGACGTCCTATAAGCCTTACCAGTTCGTGGTTAAGACCGTGGACATTTGTTTCCAGAACGGCTCTTTCGCCCTCCTGTTTGATCTTGTGTTCAACTTCGCGCCTTGCCTTATCGACCATTTCTTCAATGCGTGACGGGTGGATACGTCCGTCGGCAATAAGTTTTTCCAGAGCGATCCTTGCGACCTCGCGCCTTGCCTGATCGAAGCAGGAAAGCGTGATGGCTTCGGGAGTATCGTCAATTATAAGGTCAACGCCGGTAAGCGTTTCAAGGGTACGGATATTGCGTCCCTCACGTCCGATGATCCTGCCCTTCATCTCGTCGTTAGGCAGCGGCACTACGGAAACAACGCTTTCCGATACCTGATCGGCGGAACATTTTGAAATGGCAAGGGATATAAGATTTCGTGCTTTTTCTTCACATTCGTCTTTCAGCTGCATTTCATACTGCTGTATCTTGACTGCTTTTTCGTGAACAAGCTCGCTTTCAAGCATTGAAAGCAGGTGCTCTTTTGCCTGTTCCATAGTAAACTGGGAGATCTTTTCGAGTATCTCCATTTGGGATTTTTTGATCTTTTCGGCATCTTCCAGTTTTTCATCGACCTGTTTGAGCTTTTTCTGGAGCTGCTCTTCTTTCTTTTCGATATTGTCGCTTTTCTTGTCGAGGTTTTCCTCTTTTTGCTGGATACGTCTTTCCTGACGGGACATATCGTTTCTGCGTTCCTTGATCTCTTTTTCAAGTTCGGAACGGCTCTTGTGTATCTCGTCCTTGGCTTCTACAAGGGCGATCTTCTTCTGGTTGTCGGCTTCTTTTTTGGCGTCTTCAATAATGCGTTCGGCTTCCTTTTCGGCGGAACCGATAGCGGATTCAGCCTGCTGCTTGCGGTAGTTTATCCCGACTTTGAAAAGGATAAAGCCGGATATCCCCGCGCCCACAACAAAAGCGATTATCCCGACGATGATTGTTGTGACCAATCTGTTTACCTCCTTTATAGAATACTTCGGAGGCTCAAATATCTGATTTTCAAGTTTGCCGGACCGTTTTGCATGAATATCCCGGAGTTTTCCGGTAAAAATACAAACAGCCGGATACATAAGCCGGGACCGTTCCCTTTATAAGGGCAGTTCCGACCGGTGATACCTGTCCCGTTTTCCGGGCAGAGGTTTATCGGTATGCGCCGCCGTCCGGAATAACGGGCGGATCGCACTTGCACCTAATAAATTCAAGAATATATGAAAACCTTCTATTTCAGCCATAGAAGTAAGAAAAATAATTGAACAGCAATTTATTTTTACGGCATGGAAAATTATTCCTTACACGATATTTATAAATATATTGCATTCATTCTTTTATTTTAATATATATTGAGATAAATGTCAAGGAAAATTATACAATTTGACACTATTAAATAATAAAACCCCGTTTTATATGTGAAAAAAGACGGTTGACAAAAAATTTTTTTCGTGATATATTAAATTTATATCATATAAAAAAGCTATGATAAGGAAGGCATTATACGTCGGCGCAAAGCCGTAAAAGCGGTCTCAAGAGAGTCCCCGTCTGCTGGGAAAGGGACATTCCGCAGTATTATGCACACCGCCTTTGAGCCCGTCTAAAAAACGGCGGACAGCTCCCGTTAAAGAGCTTTTGAGAGGTATGCTTTTTGTAATTTTCAATATAGATATTACAAATGGTATATAACTTGGGTGGAACCGCGAGTTAATTCGTCCCTTGATAGAAATATCAGGGGACTTTTTAATTGTAAATTTTTAATGAATATATTATGAAGAGGAGAATTTTTATGCTGAAACTTACACTTAAAGACGGCTCTGTACGCGAGATAGAAGCCGCCATGCCGGCAGCCGAGGTCATAAAAGGCATCGGAATGGGTCTTTACAAAGCCGCCTGCTGCGTGAAGATCAACGGCGAAACAAAGGACCTGCGCACAGTCATCGACAAGGACTGCACCTTTGAGGTGATGACGTTTGATTCCGACGAGGGAAAGAAAACATTCTGGCATACTGCCTCACATATTATGGCACAGGCGGTAAAAAGGCTTTACCCTGATGTAAAGCTTGCTATAGGTCCCGCCATTGACAACGGATTTTACTATGATTTCGATACCGAAAAGGCTTTTACAGCCGAAGACCTTGCCGCCATTGAAGCGGAAATGAAAAAGATCGTCAAGGAAGGCATTGACATTGAACAATATTACCTTTCCCCCGACGAGGCAGTTTCCATGCTTGAAAAAATGGGCGAACCATATAAAGTTGAACTTTGCAGCGAGCACGCCGGCAAGGGTGAGGATATCAGCTTCTACAAGCAGGGAGACTTTACCGATCTCTGTGCCGGACCGCACCTGATGAATACTTCCTCCGTAAAGGCATTCAAGCTGACCGCCTGCACGGGAGCATACTGGCGCGGCGATGCCAAGGGCAAGCAGCTTTCAAGGATCTACGGAACGGCTTATCCCAAGGCAAGCGAACTGGAGGCTCATCTTGCTGCCGCAGAAGAAGCCAAGAAGCGCGATCATAACAAGCTGGGACGTGAACTTGAATATTTCACCACCGTTGATTATATCGGTCAGGGACTTCCCATACTTCTCCCCAAGGGCGCAAAAGTTATCCAGATACTTCAGCGCTGGGTCGAGGATCTTGAAGATTCAAAGGGATACGTCCGCACAAAAACACCTTACATGGCAAAGAGGGAACTTTATAAAATTTCCGGTCACTGGGATCACTATCTTGACGGAATGTTCATTCTCGGCGATCCTAATGACGAGACTAAAGAATGTTTTGCGCTCCGTCCTATGACCTGTCCGTTCCAGTATCAGGTATTTCTGAACAGGGCGCGTTCCTACAGGGATCTTCCTATGCGTCTGGGCGAAACTTCCACGCTTTTCCGCAACGAGGACAGCGGCGAAATGCACGGACTTATCCGTGTACGTCAGTTCACGATCTCAGAGGGACATCTTATTCTTCGTCCGGAGCAGCTTGAAGAAGAATTCCGCGGCTGCTTGGAACTTGCAAAATACTGTCTTGACACCGTAGGACTTCTTGACAAGTGCACGTTCAGATTTTCCCAGTGGGATCCTGCGAATCCAAAGAACAAATATGAGGGTACTGCGGAGCAGTGGGAAGAGGCTCAGGCTGTAATGAAAAAAATTCTCGATCATATCGGTCTGGAATACACTATCGGCATAGATGAAGCTGCTTTCTACGGACCTAAGCTGGATATTCAGTATAAAAACGTTTACGGCAAGGAAGATACGCTTGTAACTATCCAGATAGATATGCTGCTTGCGCAGAGGTTCGGCATGGAATACACCGATGTTGACGGCAAGAAGAAAAATCCGTATATTATCCACAGAACGTCGCTCGGCTGTTATGAAAGGACCCTTGCTTATCTTATTGAAACTTATGCCGGAGCGCTGCCGCTGTGGCTTTCGCCGGAGCAGGTGCGTATACTTCCCGTTACGGACAGGGCGGCGGAATACTGTCAGACGGTATATGACAAACTGGACAAGCGCGGTATACGCTGCACGATAGATTCGCGCAAGGAGGGCGTCGGCTACAAGATACGTCAGGCTCAGCTTGAAAAGATACCGTACTTCTTCATTGTCGGCGACAAGGAAGCAGAGAGCGGAACGCTTTCTCTCCGTTCACGCAAGGACGGCGATCTTGGTTCTATGCCTATGGACGAAGTTCTGAACAGGATATTTGAGGAGAATGATTCCAAGGCGAAATAAAGCACATTTTGATAGATGATAAAATCAGCACCACACAAAGGTTGGGTCTTTGTGTGGTGCTTTTTATATATTTGTAAGTGTTGAGAGTTGAGAGTTAAGATAAATGATAATTTTGCGCTTCGCGCAAAATTCAAAATTTCCAAAACAGTCCGGTGGACTGTTTTGGACAAAGCAAAATTTATGATATATGTTGCCAAACAGCTCACTGGGCTGTTTGGCAAGGCTTAAACTATAGTAATCGTTAGTGCCAAGGGGAACGCTCT